>JAUXDE010000097.1 GCA_030618495.1 Clostridia bacterium | reverse complement strand
ATGGGAAATGCCGTCCCCGCAAGAGCGGCAGCCCCGAGGGGCATTATATTAACCCTTGTCAGACAGTCCCGCAATCTTTGCTCATCCCTGGCCAGCATGAAGGAATAAGCCATGATATGCTGGCTAAATAATATTGGCTGGGCGTGCTGCATGTGCGTGAATCCGGGCATGATTACATCAATGTTCTTCGCAGCCGTTTTCTTGATAACCGATTTAAATTCTTCAATCTTCCCCGCAATGTCGTTTATTATATTGCGGAGGTACAGGCGTAAATCCAGCGACACCTGGTCATTCCTGCTCCGCGCGGTATGAAGCTTGCCGCCCACTTCGCCTATATCCTTAATCAGCATTTTTTCAACCGCGTAATGAACATCCTCGTACCTGGCGGAAAATTTCAACCTGCCGCTGTTGTACTTAACGAGTATTCTGTTTAATCCGCTTATTATTTTCCTGCCGTCCTTCTGCGGAATAATTTTGCATTTAACCAGCATCCTGCAGTGGGCTACACTACCCTCAATATCGTACGGCAGTAACCTGCTGTCATATTTAATTGAAGCCACAAAATCCGTAATCTTATTCTTCATTATCACTCCCATGGACTAAAAACCCGCATTAACAGGACGTAAAGTCCCGTGGGGATCCCGCCCCTCTGCGGGATTTACTTTTTTTGTTTTTTTCCGGCTACCGCGGCCCTTACCTTTAAAGGCAGTCCCCATAACTCGATAAATCCCTCGGCTGACCGGTGACTGAAACTATCGCCTTTTTCATAGGTTGCAAGTTTCTTGTCGTAAAGGGAATACGGGGACTTCCTGCCCGTCACGATACAACTGCCCTTATACAGTTTTATCCTGACCGTGCCCGTAACCCATTCCTGGGTCTTTTCTATAAAACCGTCAAAAGCTTCCTTAAGGGGCGAGTCCCAGAGACCGTTGTATATGAGTTCGGCATATTTCAGCGCAATCAACTCTTTGTAGTGTAAGGTTTCCCTGTCAAGGGTCAGGTTCTGCAATTCCCTGTGGCAGGCATGCAGTATTACGGCCGCAGGGGATTCATATATCTCCCTTGACTTGATACCCACCAGGCGGTTCTCCACCAGGTCAGCCCTTCCAATACCGTGTTTCCCGCCTATTTTATTCAGTTTCATTATCAACTCAACCGGATTATGCGTCTTACTGTTGATTCTTACGGGTATGCCCTTTTTAAAAGATACCTCCAGCACATCCGGCGTGGAAGGAGCTTTTTCGGGGGATATCGTTATCCTGTAGGCGTCTTCCGGCGGCTGAGCCCAGGGATCCTCAAGAACGCCGCATTCAATGCTCACACCCCACAGGTTACTGTCAATACTGTACAACTGTTTCTTACTTGAAGTAATGGGTATCCTGTTCTTCCTTGCGTATTCAATCTCCTCCATCCGTGTCTTCAACTCCCAATCCCTCACGGGAGCAAGCACCTTCAGCCCCGGGTTACTCGCCATTATACTGACCTCAAATCTTACCTGGTCATTTCCTTTTCCCGTACAACCGTGCGCAACAGCATCCGCTTTTTCCTTTTCGGCAACCCGGACGAGTTTTTTCGCAATAAGGGGTCTTGAAAGCGCCGTTGCCAGGACATATTTCCCCTCATAGATAGCGTCCGCCTTCAGCGCGCTAAACACGTAGTCATTAACGAACTCTTTCTGCAAATCTTCCACGTATACTTTTTCCGCACCTATCTTAAGCGCTCTTTTTTTCGCGTCTTCAAAGTCCTTGCCGTAACCCAGGTTACCCGTAAACGCAATCACCCGGCACTTATATTTTTTCTTCAGCCAGTGAATCATAACTGAAGTATCCAGTCCCCCGGAGTAAGCCAGAACCACTTTTTTTATTTTCGTTATTTTCTTGCCCATATACCGCACGCTCCTTTACCCGCCACAATTCACAGGCGGGTTTACTTTCTTCTTTTCAGTATTTTTCTCAATACATTTATGACAGTATCAATGTCCTTCCTGCCTATTATAAACGGCGGCATGAACCTTATCACCTTATCCTGGGTGCAGTTTATAAGAACACCCTCTTCCAGGCATTTTGACACCAGGTCATTACCTTTAATGTTGCTTTTGGAATTGATAAGTTCCATTGCCACCATCAAGCCAATCCCCCTGACTTCAGCAATTAATGCAGGGTACTCTTTTTTAAGCTCCTTAAGCTTTCCTATCAAATAACTCCCGGTAGTATTAACGTTCTTAAGCAGTTTCCCGTTAAGGAGTTTAATAGCCGCAAGACCCGCAGCTACGCATACGGGGTTTCCCCCGAAGGTTGAAGCATGGTCGCTGTATGACAACACGCCCGCCGCCCTGCCTGAGGCAATTGTTATCCCCAGCGGCAACCCGCCGCCCGCGGCTTTTGCCATTGTTATAACATCGGGCTTGGCGGAATAATGCTGGTATGCAAGAAACTTCCCAGTCCGTCCCATACCGGACTGCACTTCATCAACGATTAATAAAATCCCTTTATTCCGGCAGAGCCGGTAAAGGCCAGCCATGAAATCCCTGTCCGCTATGTTTATTCCGCCTTCCCCCTGTACGGGTTCAACTAAAACAGCGCATGACTTCCTGCCTGCCAGCTTCTTTACGGAAGACAGGTTATTAAATACCGCCTGTTTGAAACCGGATAGCATTGGTGCGAATTCCTTCTTATACTTACTCTGTCCGGTAGCGGACAGCGTCCCTATTGTCCTGCCGTGAAAAGAATTCTTGAACACTATAATCTCGTAGGCGCCGGATTTTTTTGTCCTCCCCCACTTCCTGGCAAGCTTCACGGCGCACTCGTTAGCCTCCGCGCCGCTGTTTGAGAAAAAAACCTTTCCCCCGGAGGAAATCCCGGATACATACTCAGCGAGCTTCACCTGCGGCTCTGTATAATAAAGGTTTGAAGTATGCATTAATTTGCCTGCCTGCTCTTTTATTGCCTTCACCACCTGGGGCGGGCAGTGCCCGAAGTTATCAACCGCTATACCGCTGAAGAAATCAAGATATTTCCTGCCATTTTCATTATAGACGAATACGCCCTTCCCCCGGGTTATAATCAGCGGGAAACGCTTGTATGTATTCATTATGTACTTTTTATCGTTGGTTATAATTTGTTTTTTCTTCATGATTTATTCCCTGCGTTTGTCCTGTTTATAACTTCTAACCAGCGCCTTTCCGTCCGGTCTAACTTCTATTGTTACCGCCCCGTCACACGCCGTGCTGAACACTTCCATGTTAGCCGGGGATTCTAAGAATCCATTACCCGGTTTGTTGTTTGTGATTATAGCATATTTGAAAGATATTTTTCCCAGAAAATCATTTATAAATGTTTTTTTGCCTGTATGGGTTAGCTGAAGCGCGTCACATGCCAGGTCTCTTTCATTTATCTTTTTGAATAATCTTTTACCTGCTGTCCCGGCAAGCAATGTCCTGAAACCATGGCTTTCAATTCTCAGTACCAGTGGGTCCTCCTGCCGCACAACAGGATTAAGAACACGTACCGTAGAACCGGAACCGAATTCAACAACCTTCCCGGGACCAACAAGTTCCAGTCCCTTCCTGTTAATTTTAAAACAGCCATTATGATAAACAACGTCCACCGGAAACCTTTCAAACAGGGCATTAAGATTATCCATGTGCCTGCTGTCGTAACCGGCACCTGTAAGAAAAACGGCATCTATGCTCTTTATCCCTTTCTTCCATAAGTAAGGAGCCATGAGATTCTTCCCGGTATTGAACCGGGGAGCGCTGTAACCTCCGTAAACCAGAACATTCCTCCTGCCGGGGAACTCTATATGGGCTATATCACCCTTTACGTCCAAAAAAGTCACTGAAAAAATCCTGTTCCCGAACAACCTGCCGGCAAGAAATATAACAACCAGAATCACGGGGATAACAAATATAGTTTTCCTGGCGGCCCTGTTCTTCCCTGACCGGGGAAGTAAAGCAAAGAACAGGTAATACAACACCAGGAATAATAACGATGGAGAAATAACGTATTTGAAAGCAAATGGCAGTGAAGCGAAAAAACCTACATATTTAACGAAAATTCCTATAATTATTCTGTTGGCAGCTCCTATTACACCCGCCAGGGACATACTCACCAATCCCGTTATTGACATGGCAAAACCCAGCCCTACTACTATCCCCACCAGCGGGACCGCGGCAATATTTGATAAAAAACTCACCATGGATATCTTGTTGAAGTAGAATGCAATAATTGGATAAACGCCTACCTGGGCTCCCGCGGTTACAGCAAGACATGCAATAATCCATCTCAGTATCCTGTTCTTGATTTTCTTAAACCCCGTCACATCCAGCAACCAGGGCATTATATAAAGGATACCCAGTACTGCGGCAAAAGACATCTGAAAACCAACGTCAAACAAAGTACGGGGTGCCGCTAACAATATGAGCAGGGCAGCAAGAGCAACGATGTTGTACAGGTGCTTGTCCCGTTCCAGCATCATCGCAATAAGCCCCGCAGCGACCATTATTGCCGCCCTGACCGCGGATGGCCTGGCTCCGGTTATCCAGACATATATAATAATTATTAAAATCGTTAGAACATAGCTCAGTTTTCGCGGGCACCTCAACAACCCGAATAACCAGAAAAACATGACCGTTACCAGCCCTACATGCAAACCCGAAACCGCAAGCGTATGAACAACGCCCGACGCGATAAACATGTCCTGCACTTCCTGAGGCAGTTCCTTCCTCCTGCCAAGCATGACGCCCTTAAGCACCATCGCTTCAAGTTTAGCATCCTTCATCGCTTCCGTGATTATTGAGTCTATCCTCCGGTGAAGATTTGCAATCATGGCTGGCAGGAATCCCGGGAGATTGCCTTCCACTTTCTTTATTCCGTTAATGCTGTAAACGGACATGACCGTATATATCCCCTTGTGGGACAGAAAATTTCTGTAATCAAATACCCCGGGATTGGTTGAAGGGTACGGCAGGTACAGCTTCCCTGAAACTATTACGGTGTCCTTATAGTTAAACTCCACCTCTTCCCTATCATACACATTAACCTGTGTCCTTCCCCGGATTTCAAAACTGTCACCCTCAACCATCAATCTATCACAACTCAGCATGAATCCCGTCCTGTTCTTCACCTTCTCCGGGAAGGATTCTACTGTCCCCTCAACGGAACAGTTCATGTAGCCTTCGGCAGGCATATAACGGCTTATATCTTTTGCTGGAACCTCACTGCGCTGGCAGTAATAGCCCGCGCCGGCAAGGGCGACCGCAAGATAAATGAAGATAAATAATAACTGGGTTTTTTTCTTAATAAGAACTGAAAAACGGAGCAGTATAAAAACCGCCAGTGAAATCAGGCCGGAAACCAAATAGAACCTGGACGGGAAGAAATTCCCGAGTAGGATTCCCAGGCAGAAACTGATTGTGGTAATTATTAACGGTGTGATTTGAATCGCCATAAATATGACCGGATAATATAGCAAATAGAAAAGTTTGTCAAGAAAAATAAATGCTCGATATCTTTAGGATTGGCTTAACGCTCCTCATCATAAAGTCAGATAAAACCTCTCCTGCCTTGGAAGTAAAAATAAATTTATCTACCCAGAAGAATATTGAACCACCCATAAGATTTGCAGCAATAGTAAACTCTATCCCTGACCCAATATTTCTTACTGCCAACTATGGTATAGGAGTACTTAATTGCCATCTAATTAAATACAATATAAATCTTTTACTAAACACCTTCCCCTTAAATTATACCAATTACTCTTTTAACTAGAAGTATTATTACCCTTCCTTATTTTCTTAACAGCAATTTCAGCAGCCTTGATTAGCGGATACGCTGTCGGGGGAGCTGTAAGCAGTGGATGAGTGCCAATCTGAGCCGTAAGAATTGAATTCAAACTCATATTGTTTTGAATAGCAAAACCTATGACATTAACCAATTCCCCCGTGCTTATACCCCCAACAACACTCCCACCCAATATCACGCCAGCTTCTCTTGTAGCTATAAGTTTTACTATCTGTTTCTTCAACCCGGGAAGTTTTCCTGGATGCCTATCCACACCCTCAAACGTAGCCGTAACTATATCAAAATCTTCTTCCCTGGCTGTTTTTTCGGTAATCCCCGCTACCCCAAAAGCATTGTCCCCAAAAGCGGTAGAGAATATGGCAATTGTTCCGCTAAATGTTTTTATAGTACTCAGTTTGTAAAGATTCATAAGTC
>JAUXDE010000130.1 GCA_030618495.1 Clostridia bacterium | reverse complement strand
CCTTGGATTGCAAGCTGGATTGCCATACTTATGCCAATACCCGAATTGGCTCCAGTAATCATGCAAAGTTTTCCGTCCATTCTTGTTTCAAAGTAAAGGACTGATCCCGATTTTGCAATAGTCTGTCTTTTCTGAACCATGTCGTTTTCCCTCACCATGAATTCCGAAAGCTGGCCGTATATGGTATAAAAATCCTTTCCATGGTCTATTATGAGTATCTTGCCGTACCCCTTCATCTCGTTTGCAAACAGGACATTTCCTTCTTTCACCGTAATAACGGAATTACCGTACGGAACCTTTATCTTTATTCCCCTATTAATCACGCTTGTGCCCGGGAGTTCAGGATGAGGTTGTTTACCGAAGAGCGAAACAACCTTCCCGCCGCCGGCAATCGGCCAGATAATCGTTCCCTTCGTTGAAGCCGTATACGCTTTCTTCTCCTTGGAACTTATTAACACTTTTTTCTTCGCAACATATACGTCTACCATTTTCTGCAGTGACGCGGCTGATTTTTCCAGTTCCTTTATCTCTACTTCCGCCTTCTTTCGCTTCCTCCTCACCTCCGAGAGCAGTTTGTCCTGTTCTTTCCTTTTTTTCTCATACCTGCCCTGTGTTTTCTTACGCTTTTTGGTCAGCAATTTCAATTCATCTTCCTTGCCGTCCAGCTTCTTCTCGAGCCTGACAATTGCCTCGCACTGTTTTCTTGCCCTCTGGAGAACGGAAGTTTTCTGCGATATTATTGCCTTCATGTACTTCTGTCTTTTTATATAATCCTTGAACTTCTTCGCGGATATGGCATTTATCAACCAGATATCATCCCGCCCCTTTTTGTGCAGTCCGTACCTGTACAGGTATCCCGCTTCCCTTGATGCTATACCGTTCCACCTTGAAGCTTCTTTTTGCTGCAGTTTCAGGTCTTCATGCGCTTTACCCTTCTGGCTGATTACTTTTTTTATGTCAGTTTGCAGTTTTTTCAATTCATTCTTTGTTTTCTTAATTTCCTTTTTTATCTTATTTAACTTTGTATTCAGGTTTTTTTCCCTGATTCTGAACTTATTTATTTCATCCTCAAGCGCTATTATTGATTGTCTTATTTTCTTAGCCTGGCTGCTCGCCTGATTTTCCTGTTTTTCCAAGTCCTTAATTTTTCTTTGGTAACTTTGTCCCAGGCAGTAATCACAGAGCCCCGGGAGCAACATCATTCCCCCAAAAACAATTACCGCTGTAGTTTTTCCGATTCTATTCATAATAAGTAATAATCACTGCCGGGCCTTACAGGGCGCCCCTTTCTTTCAGGTGGTTTTCTATGCCGAGGAGGTTCCCCGCCAGGCCGAGAATCACTCCCGCCGCCACTATTACCGCAATATAAAGCACAGGCAGGAATTCTATTCCTTCTATCTTAGTAAGTACTATCCTGTAAACGACGTACAGAAGTCCTGCCGAAAGAACTCCTCCCGCGCACCCCTGCATGATGCCCTCAACAAGGAACGGCATGCGGATAAACCATGATGTTGCGCCGACCAGCTTCATCACCCTGATTTCCTGCCCTCTCAGATGAACGGCAAGGTGAATGGTATACCCGATAATGGTCATCGTCATAACACCCAATATAACGACTAAAACCAGCCCCCCGAACTTAACCGTATTTACGAATTTAATTATGCTGTTAACTTCTTCCCTGCCGTATCTTACCTCGTCTATTGAATCAAATTTTCCTATTTCCCTTGCAGCCTGCGCCATTAACTCCGCTGATTCTATATTAAGATGTATGCCAAATGATGCCGGCAGCGGATTTTCGCCGATGAATTCTATTTGTTTTTTCAGGTCCGAGTCCCTGGTAAACTCAATTAAAGCATCTTCAGGCGAAGAATAGTATACTGACTTCACATTTTTTATCTTTTTAATCTTTGCCTTCAACTGTGATACCCGCCTGCTGTTAACACCCCCCTTAAGGAAAGCAACAATTTCAACACTCCCCTTTAAATCATTGATTACCATTTGCAGGTTTATAGCGAACAGCAGGAACATACCTATAATAAGCATGGTCATCGTGATGGACCAGATACAGACCTGGTTTGAAAACTTGTACCGTTTAAAATTATCCTTCACTTCCTTTATTATATATCCCATATTAGGTCCTCTCTACCGCGCTACTTTTTTATTTTACTGTCACTTACAATCCTTCCTTCCTTCATTTCCACAACCCTGTGGGAATAATCCTTCATAATATCTTTTTTCTTAGTGGTAAGAATAACCGTGGTGTTTTCCTGGTGAACTATATTGTTAAGCACCCGCATAATTTCGTTGCGCATATGACTGTCCAGGTCGACCGTAGGCTCATCTGCAAGAATTATTTCGGGAGAGTTCACAAGGGAACGCGCTATGCATAAACCGCGCTGTTCTCCATAGGAAAGCTGAGGGGGAAGATAATCCTTCTTGTCAAGGAGGTTCACAATCTTCAATACATCGCATATCCTGTCAAATATCTTATCCTCCTTCATCCTTACGGCATTTAGAACAAATTCCATATTCTCATACACCGACCTCTTCCATAGCATCCTGAAATCCTGGTATATAAACCCTGTTTTCTTCCTCAGCCGCGCTATATCGCTGCTTTTCATCTTCATAGTTTCCTGCTGGTCAACGAACACCTTCCCGCTTTCGGGCAGGATTTCACGATTTATCAATTTCAGCAATGAACTCTTGCCGGACCCGCCCGGCCCGTACAAGTATACGAATTCGCCCTTTTCCACTTTTAGGTTGATGTCTATCAACGCCTCAATGTCATTAGAGTATCTTACAAAAACATTTTCTATGATAATCATTTTATTTAGCTCCTATCAGGTCTTTTATATAAAACATGTTTGATGCGGCCGAATTAATATGTTTTTCAACACTTGAAGCGATACTCCCGTTAAAACCATCACTGTCCTTAAAAAGAGCATGTATTCTTTTTGCAGCCCCGGCATAGTCCATATCAATACTATTCAGGGTGTTATCCTCCGGCTTCAGCCCGATTGATTTCATAAAGTTATATATTTTCGGGTCGTAATGTGACGTTCCGCCTCCCGGCTGGATTGCTATAAAGGGTTTCCCGAAAAGACAAGCCAGTATAAGAGAGTGCAGTCTCATGCCTATTACCACGTCAATCCGTTCATATACAGCCATTATATCCGAAGGCTCCTCCCACAAGACAACTTCTCCCGCCGCAATCGACCCGGCTATCCTGCCTGATACCTGCCTGTCACTTTGGAGATGGAAGGGTATGATAATAATCCCGGCGCCATATTCGGATTGAAGTTTACTGCAAACCCCCCCGATATATTTTTCAAGACCGGCAGCCCCGCTCTCCTTTAAAACAACGCCTACAGTAAAAGAGGAATGCTTCTTGCCGGAACCGTTATTTCTTATTTTCGGCGCCAGGCCGTAAACCAGGTCCGCCGTTACAACTGTCTTTAAACCATCCGGCCCGCACTCTTTCAACACCCGCGCTGATTCCGCATCACGCACAGTAACCGCATTCACTTTAGCAAGGATATATTTCGCCATACCCTTGTTGAATTTCCTCCTTATCGGCCCTACTCCCTGCCCCAGCATAACCACTTTCCTGCCGAATATCCCCGCAAGAAAGATTAGTCCGTAGTAATACATAATACTTAAAGAACTAGTAATATCCTGCAGTATGCCCCCGCCGCCAAAAACCAGCAAATCCGACATTTTAACGGCTTTCACCAGCGCTACAGGGTTCCACCTGTTGACTGAATTAACCTTATAACGGGATTTTGATTTTTCAGGATTGGCTGATAATACCGTTATTTCCAAATCCTTCCCCATGTCCTTTAAGTTATTAAGCAAAGACATCAGGATTAACTCATCACCGGCATTGTCAAAACCGTAGTACCCGGCAACCACTATTCGTTTCACCATTTCAATAGTTTCTTAAGCGAGATTAACGCCATGCCCAGCAGTATTCCTAGCCATAATCCGTTTAGCGTCCTTACTACCGACACCATAATGGGC
>JAUXDE010000127.1 GCA_030618495.1 Clostridia bacterium | reverse complement strand
TTAACAAAATTATATAGAATTGGAAATTAATATGATAAATAAGGCAAAAGAAGCAAAAGAGAAGTTTGAAAAAATTATTCTGAGCCAGCTTGAACGTGTTGAAAAGATGAAGAAAAAGGCAGACTGGATTGACTATGCTTCAACCAGTCCCATTATGATAGGTTTATGCCATGGTGACGGTATAGGCGTGGAGATATCGAAACACGCTGAAACGGTGTTGAAGACTATGCTTAAGGATGAGCTTGAGACAGGTAAAATCAAGGTTAAAGATATAGAAGGGCTGACCATAGAAAACAGGGCAAAGGTAAACAAGGCTGTCCCTGATGATGTGCTTGAAGAAATAAAGAAATGCCACGTTATTCTCAAGGGGCCCACGACTACGCCGCAGGATGGTGATAAGTGGCCCAATATAGAGAGCGCAAACGTAGCCATAAGAAAGGAACTTGACCTTTTTGCCAATGTGAGGCCGGTCAGGATTCCGTCCGAAGGGATAGACTGGTGCTTTTTCAGGGAGAATACGGAAGGCGAGTATATCCTCGGTTCAAAGGGTTTTGACGTGACGGATGATTTAAGCGTTGATTTTAAGGTTGTTACGGAACAGGGGAGCGAAAGAATAATAAGGATGGCTTTTGAGTATGCGATGAAGAACGATATTAAGTACGTTACCGTAGTTACCAAGGCCAACGTGGTTAAGACAACTGATGGCAGATTCTCCAGGGTGGCAAGGAGAATAGCCCGGGAGTATGAACAGTACGGTATCAAGCAGGACGAGTGGTACGTTGATATTATGGCTGCCAAGCTGATTGACCCGGCAAGGAGGAAGGATTTCAGGGTAATTGTTCTTCCCAACCTTTACGGTGATATACTCACGGACGAGGCAGCGCAGCTGCAGGGGGGAGTGGGGACAGCGGGCAGCGCCAACGTTGGAAAGAGGTGGGCGATGTTCGAGGCAATACACGGCAGCGCGCCGAGAATGGTAAAGGAAGGGCGCGCGAAGTACGCTGACCCGTCTTCAATGATAAGAGCAGAGGCAATGCTTTTAAACCACATAGGTTTTCCCGATTACGCAAAAAAACTCAACATGGCGCTTGATATATGCACTTTGTATGAAAAGAAAATGGAGATTACGGGAAGGGATAACGGCGCCACCGGCGAAGAACTTACGAAGTATATTCTTGAGCGGGTTAATGATCCCGGTCTTGAAGCTAACTGGAAAAAATATACATCAACATGAAAAATAAATCTTTAGATTATCATTCAAAAGGCAGGAGAGGTAAAATTGAGGTTGTGCCTACCAAATCCTGCAGGACCCAGGAGGACCTTTCACTTGCCTACACTCCCGGAGTTGCTTCGCCTGTCCTGGAAATAGACAGGAATCACAGGGATGCGGATAAATATACCGCAAGGGGCAATCTTGTTGCGGTTGTTTCCAACGGTTCTGCAATACTGGGCCTTGGTAACCGCGGAGCTCTCGCTTCAAAACCCGTGATGGAGGGCAAGGCGGTGCTCTTCAAGAGGTTCGCGGATATAGATGTTTTTGACATTGAGCTTGATACGCAGGACCCTGATGAAATTATCATGGCATGCCGGCTGATGGAGCCGACCTTCGGCGGCATTAACCTGGAAGACATCAAGGCGCCTGAATGTTTCTATATTGAAGATGAGTTGAAAAAGACATTGAAGATTCCCGTCTTTCATGATGACCAGCACGGTACTGCAATCATTTCCGGGGCGGGGCTTATAAACGCGCTTGAGATTGCGGGCAAGAAGGCGCCGGAGGTAAAGGTTGTGGTTAATGGCGCCGGTGCGGCAGGAATAGCCTGCGCGAAGTTCGCATTGACCCTCGGGGTAAAAAAAGAAAACATTCTTATATGCGACAGCAAGGGAGTAATTTTCAGGGGTAGGAAGGAAGGGATGAACAGCCAGAAGGAGCAATTTGCACTGGATACTTCCTGCAGGACACTTGCGGACGCGATGAAGGGGGCTGATGTTTTCTACGGCAATTCAGTGGGAGGAGTTGTGACTGAGGAGATGATAAAAAGCATGGCTGTATCACCGGTTGTGTTTGCTATGGCAAACCCCGACCCTGAGATTGAGTACAACAGGGCAAAGAACGCGCGTTCCGATATAATAATGGCAACGGGAAGGTCGGATTTTCCAAACCAGGTTAACAACGTAATGGGGTTTCCTTTTATTTTCAGGGGCGCCCTTGACGCGGGGGCAGGCGCGATTAACGAGGAAATGAAACTTGCTGCTGCCCATGCTATCGCAAAAATCGCAAAAGAGGATGTACCGGAAGAGGTTTCAAAGGCATACGGCGGAAAGAAGTTCAGCTTTGGCCCTGATTACTTTATTCCAAAACCTTTTGACCGGAGAATCCTTGTTGAGGAAGCGTCTGCTGTAGCGGAAGCCGCCATTAAAAGCGGAGTAGCTGAGAAAAAGATAGACATAACAAAATACAGAAAAAACCTTGAAAAAATGTCATCGGAAATCCGCCAAAGATATAGTGGTTAACCACTCATAAGCACTACACTAACTATAGCAGGAGAGGAAGAATTTTTAAATGGACCAATCATACGATAAAGTAATAATACTTGATTTTGGATCACAGTATACACAGCTGATAGCAAGAAGGGTGAGGGAATTGAAGATATATTCGGAGATACTCCCGTGCAATACCCCTTTTAAGAATATTGCCCGTAAAAACCCCAGGGCTATTATACTCTCCGGAGGCCCCGCAAGCGTAAGTTCAAAGTACAGTCCGGCATGCAGCAGTAAGGTTTTTGATATGGAAATCCCGGTGCTGGGTATTTGCTACGGTATGCAGTTAATGGCAAAACATTTCAAGGGCAGGGTGCTGTCGTCTTCCAGGAGAGAGTACGGCAGGGCGCAGCTATTTATTGATAGGAGCGATGATTTATTTAAAGGCCTGGGTAAAAGCATTAACGTATGGATGAGTCACGGTGACGGGGTTAAAAGGCTTCCCGGGGGATTTAAAAGGGTGGCTCACAGCGCTAATTCCACGAATGCCGTCATGAGAAACCGCGACGGGAAGATGTACGGGTTACAGTTTCATCCTGAAGTCGTCCATACTCCAGCGGGCAAAAGAATTCTCAGAAATTTCCTTTACGGAGTTGCCGGCTGTGCGGGCAGGTGGACCATGAAATCGTTCGTAAAACATTCGGTTGAGGAAATAAAAAGCATGGTGGGTGATGACTGCGTGGTATGCGGCTTGAGCGGAGGCGTTGATTCTTCGGTTCTGGCGGTTCTTTTGAACAGGGCAATCGGTAAAAAACTTACCTGTGTGTTCGTTGATAACGGTCTATTAAGGAAGGATGAACATAAGAAGGTTATAAAAACTTTCAGGGGACATTACAGGATTGCGCTGAAATTCGTTGATGCAAAAAAGCGTTTTCTGGATAAGCTGAAAGGAGTAGAAGACCCCGAGAAGAAAAGAAAAATAATAGGAAATGAATTCATCAGGGTTTTTGAAGAGGAAACAAAGAAAATAGGCAATGTGAAGTGGCTTGCCCAGGGAACGCTTTATCCTGACGTTATTGAGAGCGTTTCTTTAAGAGGCGCTCCTTCCGCTACCATAAAATCACACCATAACGTTGGTGGTCTTCCAAAAAAAATGAAACTAAAACTGATTGAACCCTTCAGGGAGCTTTTTAAAGACGAAGTGAGAACAGTCGGCGGTGAACTGAATCTCCCGGATGAGATTATATGGAGGCAGCCTTTCCCGGGACCGGGATTAGCAGTTCGGATTATAGGGAAGGTAACTTCAAAAAGACTGGATATATTGAAGGAAGCTGATGCGATTGTTGTTGAAGAAATCAAGAGAGCAGGGTATTACAGGAAGGTATGGCAGGCATTTGCGGTGCTGTTGCCTGTAAAGAGTGTTGGGGTAATGGGTGATGAAAGAACTTATGAGAATACCATTGCGGTGAGGGCCGTGAACAGCAAGGACGGCATGACCGCTGACTGGGTCAGGTTGCCCTATGGTTTACTGGGAACTATCTCAAACAGAATTATAAACGAAGTCAATGAAGTCAACAGGGTTGTCTATGATATAAGCTCAAAACCCCCAAGCACAATTGAGTGGGAATAAAGAAACTGATGAACCTTTATCTCAGAGGTCGCACACGTGAGAGGCTCGCTCTGATTACGAAGTATGGAGTTAGTAGAACTCCACATTGGAAATAAGTCGGAGTGT
>JAUXDE010000108.1 GCA_030618495.1 Clostridia bacterium | reverse complement strand
CACCATATTCTCGATATGCTTTCATCGTCTTTCCTTGAATCCGTCTCAAAGCCTGCCCTTCATATCCAAAGCTATGTTAGTAACACTACACTATATTAATGGTAACAGCAGTTTCACGGAAAAATAGATTATAATAACGCCGCACAATCTTCGGAACCACAGGTTAATCTTTGGATTTTTTAAAACCTTCCCGGGCAGGAAACCGGCTATCGCTCCGATTATTATTATGGGGGAAAGCATTGTGCCTACCCCGAAGAATAGCCCGTATATCGCCCCTTCAAGGATATTGCTGCATTTAAGTATCATGTAGAGCAGTATTCCCGTAAGCGGAGCGCAGGGCGCAAGCCCTACGAGCAAACCAAGTACAGCCATTGATTTAATGCTGTGTTTGTCAAGGTGCCTGCATAAACTTATAGAAGAGCTCTTTCCGGCAATGACAGCAATGCCGATAAGGAAGATATATATACCGCCAGCTGTCTGTATGTAATTTGAGAAATTGCCCGCCAGGTACAGGGAGCTGAATATCTTTCCCGAGAAACCCGCCAGGGCTCCGAGCAGCATGTAAGCGGCAAGCCGTCCTGCGGAAAAAACGATACTGTTTCTTAATCCCTTCTTCCAGCCGGTTTTTGTTCCCGCCATGTAGGGGGTGATTATCACCGCGCAGTAAGCCAGGCACGGCCCCCAGCCAAGCGACAGTCCCGCCAGGAATAATTCAAATGCCATTTTCATGTCCATTGCGGTTACCATTTTATCGCAATTTACCCTTTAAGTCAATTGAATAAAGTTTCAAAATATGCTAAAATTTCAATCGTAAAATGAATCGTAAAATGAAAAACAAAACAGTAGCGGCAATAATTGTGATGGGATTATCCTCGATAGTTGCCCAGATAGTCCTTCTGCGCGAACTCCTCGTGGTGTTTTACGGCAATGAGCTGTGTATAGGCATTGTTCTTGCATGCTGGCTGATATGGGAGGCTTGCGGGGCAGGCGCTGCGGGTTTGCTTATAAAAAAGCGGATAGACCCGTTGAACCTGTTCGTTATTATTCAAGCGCTCATAAGTATTTTCCTGCCATTATCAATAATGGCGGTCAAGATGACAAGGGTAATGCTCGGGGTCGGACAGGGTGAGATTATAGGCATACTGCCAACGATGTATGTCCCCTTCCTGCTGCTCGCGCCAGTCTGTTTGCTCTTCGGTCTTCAGTTCAGTTCCGGGTGCAGGCTGTTTGCCGGGTACGGTAAAAACCACGGGCAGGCGGATGATGTTTCCAGGGTCTACGGGTACGAGGCGGTGGGCTGGGCAATCGGCGGAGTATTGTTCACCTATCTACTATCATATATTCTTGATAACTTCACGATTGCGCTGGGGATTAGCGTCATAAATCTACTGCTTGCCTTCATCCTGGCCCTGGGCGGTAAAAGAAAACCTGCTGCCTTTTCTTTATTTATTTTGATGGTTCTTTTTATTTTATTTACCGTTACGCCCCTCAGGGGCAGGGCATATGAAAACATGCTTAAGAAACAATGGGAAGGCCATTATAAACTTGTAACCTCAAGGGATTCGGTTTTTGGAAATGTCACTGTACGCGAGAGGTCCGGACAGTACAGTTTTTACCAGAGCGGAGTATTGACTTCGACAAGCGATGACCTGCTTTGGAACGAAGAACTGGTTCACCTGCCCCTTCTGAGGTTTGTTAACGTCAGGAATGCCCTGCTTGTCGGGGGCGGAGTCAGCGGAGCCCTGGATGAACTCCTTAAGTATCCCGGCATGGAAAAGGTATGGTATGCTGAGATTGACCCTTTGATTATAAAACTTGGAAGAAAGTACCTGAACCCGGATTCCCTGAAGGATAAGCGTGTCAGTATAATAAACACGGATGGAAGGTTTTTTATAAAGGATTTAAGCTCGCATCCGTTGCTGGATTGCATTATCATCAACCTCCCGGACCCTTCAACTGCTCAGCTAAACAGGTTTTATACCCTCGAGTTCTTCAGGGAGGCATCGGAAGCCCTGAGCCCTTCGGGTATATTTTCCATAGGGCTTAGCTCGTCACAGGATTATATAAGCGATGAATTAAGGGAGTTTAACGGTTCAATCTACAAAACATTAAAGGAGGTTTTTAAGAACGTAATAGTAATTCCGGGGGAACATGCTTTTTTTGTAGCGTCCCAGGAAAGGTGCCTTGCGGTTACGAGGGAATTTCTTTCCATGAACCTTTCAGGCCTGCATGGAGGGACAAAATACATCTCACCTTCATACCTGCATTACCGGCTTAATCCTGAACGGATAAAATATGTTAGAAACAGGATTGAAGATAACGATGATCTGAAAATAAATTCGGATTTTCATCCGATTGCATACTATCATGATATAGCCCTGTGGGTCTCCTCTTACCATATTCACGCAAAAAAGATTTTTAACTGGATTCTGCAGAAGGCAACGACAAATAATTTCATTATAGTCATCCTCATAATGATGGTTGTTGCGGGGATAATCAACCGTGGGGGCGGCGTGAAAAAGACCTGCCTGTTCGCCGTGATGGTAACGGGTTTTGTGGGCATGTCATGCCAGGTTATTTTGATTTCCATTTTTCAGGTGTTTTACGGATACGTATATACGAAAATAGGCATATTAACGGCGGGTTACATGGTCGGTGTAGTTGTGGGCAGCAGGTACATGAATAGAAAAAAACAGGTTAGTTCGTATAAATGGCTTGAAATAACGCAGTTGCTGATGATTATTTACCTGGTATCGCTGCCGGTTGTGTTTTCATGTTTCTCTCTTCTTAAGAATCATGCTGCAATATTTATTTCAGCGCAGGTGGTTTTTCCCATACTGACCCTGGTTATGGGCTGTTTCACCGGGGGAGTATTTGCGCTTGCAAACAGGATACGGTTTGACGGCGATTCCGGGCAGGATATCGGGTTGCGGGAAGCCGGAGTTGTTTACGGGGCTGACCTTGCGGGAGCCGCGCTCGGCGCTATGGTCTCAGGTGTACTGCTGGTTCCGCTGGTTGGCATCATATCGGCATGTATAATCCTTGCGGTAATCGTTATGGGGAGTTTAAGCCTGCTTTTGATTTCCAGGTAGAGAGTGGGCAGGTCACCTGCTAAACTCAGGTTTGTCTATGGGGTCGGGTTCTTTTTGTTTTTCATATTCCCTTTTTTTCTTCTCGTTTTTACGCCGGTCAAGGTAAGACTTGTACGGATCCAGATAAATGCAGTATCTGGCGCCTATGTGATGTGAAATGGAACTGCCCATGAAAGAACCTGTCTCTATTCCCGCTAATGCATGCCTGAAGTTAATGGTATTGAACTGCATCCTGTAGAACACCGAGTGCTCTTTTGAGATATAGAAGTTAATGCCTATCCCTCCACATAACCCATCCCCCGTTATCTTTTTAGTGATGTCAGCATTGTTGATGTAATGAGAATAACTGTAACCCACAAATACATTCGGCCTGATAAACTCATTAATCTTAAGTCCGCCTTCAACAGTGATATCCGCCCACAAACCGTTCATTTTATCCCCGGCTGCACCCCACCAGCTGCCGTCTGACTGAAGCACTTCTATGCCGGTTCCAATAAACCCGAAATCAACTGATAGGTTAACAGGAAACGGCAGATCATTATGTTTACTTTGAGTTATCGCTACATGAAACGCTATGCCGGCGTTGTTGGGGTAGAATTCGTTGCCGGGTTCCAGGTAAACAGTCCTTATATAGGGCACTGCCCCGAACATTGTAACGTACTTGAATCCCTCCCTGCTCTTTGCCTTTTCATACTTTCTCTCAAGATAATCATCTCTGCCGAAGTCATCGTCATTGATATCTGCCGGATAAACGGGAATAGCCGTAATAAATAGCAAAACTAAAATAAATATTGATTCTCTTTTCATTGTAGCGCTCCCCGCATTTTCGTCAGGCAGCTATGAGCATACGCAATACATCGTAGTTGATTATACTTTCTGATTTACAGGGATTATTGTTCACTTGAAGGGGTCAATATATCGTTTATAACATTATCCTCGGTTGGTTCTGTTTTTTCGATCATTCCCAGGTATATCAGGATGTTGATAGTTTCCTTGTTGAATACATCAGCGTCAATCTCGTACCTGTTCGTTATGTCTTCCCATTTTGTTCCCTGCTTGTGAAGTTTCGTTATCTGAAGCACTGGAATTTCAGAGGTGACGTGTATCAGCAGTATCCTTATTATGTCCTCATCAATATATCCCATGTTCTTTATACTTATAACAAGGGATTTTTCAAGGTTGAAATGCGAGGCAATCCTGCTTTCTATGGACGTGTCCACCGGCTCGGGAGGCTTCCTTCCTTTTGAATAAACCTGAGAAACGGTTGAAAGAACCATAAGAAATGCCAACAGATAGATTGTAGTTATTTTTTTCATTTATTCTCCTCAAATACCTGCGCCGAAAATGTATATATCTCTGTTTTATTATCCTTCCACGCGTCCGGCGGCAGTCCTGCTTTACCGGAACAAAGATGGCTCAGGAATTCCTCTTTTGTCCAGCCTGTTTCCGTTGCCACCTGGGGCAGGAATACACCCTGCCTGAAGCCGCTCTTAACAATTACCCCGTGCTTGCCGAGCTCTATTTCATCTATGTCCGATATCTTTTCAGGAACGGTAAGTACGGATATTTCGATTTCTATATTGCTAAGTTCGGCTGCGGTTACGGGAGGGAACCTCGTGTCTTCCGTTGCCGATTGGATTACCAGTTTTGAGACCGCGTTATACAGTTCTTCAACGGGCATTATATAACCTATACAGCCCCTGAGATTGCCGTCCTTACGCAGGGTTACGAAAGCGCCCCTTTTCTCTTTTAACAACGGGTCGGTGATGTCAAAGCGTGGTTTCTTGCTGTTGCCAAGGTGCGACTCTATGGTTTCCCTGGCAATTTTTACTAAAGTGTCCTGCTGTTTTTTATTCAGCATGCCTGCTCCTTTATTTTCGGAAATAGTTTTTTTAGTCACTGCAAAAGCGCAGTACCCCACCACGTAATCTTCTTTGCCGGATACTTTATACGAATCGGAGTAGTTTAGCAAATTCGTACTGTCAGCTCCGAGTTTTTTACTTGCAAGCAGGGTGGTGAGAGTTGCGGCTCCGCCGCATAATTGCCCTTTCCCCGTATTGATGTGCCTGAAAAGGCCTTCAATGTCATACTTATTGATGGCATCGCATGTAAGCTTGTCCATCCTTTTTACCTTATCATAATCATTTGAAACGTGTGACATGTCCGTGGATGCAACCAGTAAAGCGCTCTTGCCTTTAATCGCTTTGACGATTGCGGAGGCGAGCTTATCGCAAAGCTCTTTTTCGGGGTAGTTCACCAGTATCGGGACAATCTGGAATCCTGAAAGGACTGTCTGTAAAAACGGTAATTCCACTTCAATGGAATGTTCCTTTAAATGTGCCTGCTCATGGAATTCAAATAGGTCGGATTCACTTATAATATCATTGGCTACTTCAGTGTTTACTTTAACTGTTCCCAGGGGGGTTTTCCAGGAGCCCTTGTTGTATACGGAGGCGC
>JAUXDE010000144.1 GCA_030618495.1 Clostridia bacterium | reverse complement strand
TGCCTGCTCATGGAATTCAAATAGGTCGGATTCACTTATAATATCATTGGCTACTTCAGTGTTTACTTTAACTGTTCCCAGGGGGGTTTTCCAGGAGCCCTTGTTGTATACGGAGGCGCCTTTTACTGCGACATGATGGCTTGGGCCGAGCAGGATGATAATATCATATTCTTTATCCTTTAACAGGCTGAAACCGTATGCCGCTGTCTGTCCTGAAAAGGGATACCCCGCATGCGGGACTATAAGCGACACCAGTTCGCCCCCTGTTTTCTGTTCAGGAACATTTTCCAGGTATTTATTTACCGTACTCTCGAGGGTTTGACGGTTTGCGGGGTAAAAGCGTCCCGAAACAGCCGGGAGGCGGATATGTTCATCTTCCGTATCGGCCTGCTTTGCGGAACTGCAGGACGATATTGAAAGTAAAACAAGAATCAAAATAGAAATGCTTTGGAATTTCTTGTTCATGCAATAATAATACTAAAATATAATTTTATTTTCAAGTTTTAAGAGTAAATTATTTGCTTTCTTTTGTTTTCTTTCTTGTCATAGGTACAAACCTTACTCCGGTAACGCTCCTTCTGCGCATTTCACCTTTCCTCTTTTCAAGGACTACCAGGTCCTGGACTTCGTAAACTCCTCCCACGGGTATTACCATCCTGCCCCCTTCCGCAAGCTGGTCTATTAAGGGTTGGGGAACATTCTCGGGAGCGCAGGTTACTATTATACCGTCAAAAGGGGCATATTTCTTCCACCCGAGGTAGCCGTCAGCATGTTTTATCTTTATGTTACTGTAACCGAGCTTTTTAAGGGTGTCTTCCGCTCTACGGGCAAGTTCTTCAATAATCTCAATTGAGTATACTTCCTTTGCCAATTCCGCGATGATTGCCGCCTGGTAACCGGAACCGGTCCCAATTTCCAGTATCCTGTCATTTTCAGTTATTCCCAGTAATTCCGTCATTAAGGCAACTATGTATGGTTGTGAAATAGTCTGGCCTTCACCTATACTGAGCGGATGGTCTTCGTAGGCGCTTGATTTCTTATTGGCGGGGACGAATTCATGTCTTGGCACCTTTTCCATTGTTTCAAGTATCTTCAAGTCCTTAATGCCCCTTGCTTTAATCTGTTTTGAAACCATGGAAATGCGTTTGGATGTGAAAATATCTTCAGACAGGCTCATTGACGTCTCCTGTTCCTGGATTGAGCAGCCGTTAACAATGAAGGAAATGATTATTGTAATATATAAAAGCGCGTGATTCATTATTTTAAATTGAACAATGACTCAGCGTTTTGTGAAGTCTGTTCTTCAAGTTCATCCGCCGGTACATTCCTGAGTCCGGACAGTTCCTCAATGATGTATTTGACATAAGACGGTTCATTTCTTTTGCCCCTGACCGGCTGGGGCGCAAGATAGGGGCAGTCCGTTTCAACAAGGAGTTTATCGGACGGGACTTTTGAAGCGACTTTTCTGAGCCGCGCCGAGTTCGGGAATGTTACAGGGCCTGCAATGGAAATATACAGCCCCAGTTCAAGGCATTCCTCCAGGTTATGTTCGCTTCCGCTGAAACAATGCATTACCCCCCTGCCTGCGTCCTCTTCCCTTAAAATATTTATAGTATCGTTCATTGCTTCCCTGCTGTGTATAATCACGGGCAGATTCCTTGACTTTGCTATCCTCAGTTGTTTTCTGAAAACTTCCCTCTGGGTATTTCCCGGGGAGTGGTTGTAATGGTAATCCAGCCCGATTTCGCCGAGAGCGACTATCTTCTCGCCAGCGATTGATTCAAGAACTCTTCCTTCATCATATTTTGAAGCGTCATGCGGGTGAGCGCCTGCCGCGCCGTAAATGAACTCATGCTCCTTAATCAGTCCTGAAAACCCATCAAGTTCGTCAAAATCACTGCAGATACACAGTACTTTTGTTACATTGTTTTCCCTGCATCGTTTTATTACTTCTTCCCTGTCGTCATTGAATCTCTTGTCGGCGAGATGCGCGTGTGTATCAATCATGTTTATTGTTTTCTGAAATGGTTTTTGTTTTCTTCTTCTGTTCGTTACCCCAGACACCGGCAATCTTTTTCCCGCAGAACCTGCATTTATTATCAACGACATCGTTCTTTAATATTTTGTAACCGTACCTCTCTATTATCTTCCTGGCGCATTTCGGGCAGTACGTGTCTTCGTCGGGGTCTCCCGGGACATTGCCTACGTAGGCGTAGTTAAGCCCGCATTCAAGGGCGTATTTCTTTGCCTTTCTTAAAGTGTCAACGGGCGTTGGCGGGAGGTTCTTAAGGCGGTGAAGCGGATGAAAACGAGAAAACGATATCGGCGTATCGGGGCCGAGATTCTTCTTTATCCATTTACACATGTCCTTAATCATTTTAGGGGAGTCGTTTTTAGTAGGCACTACCAGGTTGACGATTTCAAGCCATACTCCTTCTTCCTTGAGTATCTTAAGTGTTCTGAGCACGGGCGCCAATCTTGCGCCGCACATATCGCCGTAGAATTCCTCGGAGAAACCCTTTAGGTCTATGCAGGCGGCATCCATGTAAACGCATAGTTCCCTCAGCGGTTCTTCGCTTATATAGCCGCATGAATGGTAAACGTTCTTAACCCCCGCTTTCCTTGCGAGTTTTGCCGTTTCTAACATGTATTCATAGAAATTAGTGGGTTCGGTGTAAGTATAAGCGATTGATTTGGAACCGGTTTTAATGGCAAGTTTAACGATGTCTTCAGGAGTGAATTTATAATTTATGGTTTCGGTTGGCCTTGCCTGGGATATCTCCCAGTTCTGGCAGAAGACACAGCGGAGATTGCATCCTGCCGCTGCTATTGAAAAAGCGTTCGTGCCGGGAAGAAAATGGCTGAAAGGTTTCTTTTCAATCGGGTCGACATGCACCGCGCAGGGGTTGGAATAAGACATTGAATAAAGTTTACCGTCAATGTTCTTTCTTGCCCTGCAGAAACCCCACTCCCCCGGGTTGAGGACGCATTTCCTCGGGCAGAGAAAACACCGGACTGATTTTTTCTCCAGTTTTTCATAGTACAGCGCCTCTATCGGGGAAACCAGGCCATGTTCCCTGGTAACAGGTTTTTCCTTCGGGGCGGGTTTCTTTTCCTGTTTGGTTTTTTTAACGGTTGTAGCAGCTGTTACCGTATCGTGGTTATTTTTTGTAAATATAAATAGCGCAAGAATCACAAGAACAGGAATTGCCGATATGATTGTTGTTTTAAGATATTTTTTCATATTTGACTCTTCTCAGGTTAAAAAATACAAGTATGTATTTCATATCTATTTTCATATTAATGTCTTTCCATAATGCTATTTGGATAGTACTTTAATGAATTTGTTAAAAAGTATTGCCGGAATATAATATACTGAAACACCATTTTTCCT
>JAUXDE010000077.1 GCA_030618495.1 Clostridia bacterium | reverse complement strand
GCTTTCTTCTTCTTTCTCTTTCCGCCTCTTACCATTTTTGCTCGGGAAACATCTCAATTCTTATCGATGAAGTACAAGTATCCTTTTGCTCTTTTTATCCCTGTCTTCTCAAGCACTTTTGGGCTTCCGCCTTTTTTGCCGCCCCTTGCCATTTTTGCCCTGGCAAGATTGCCTTTCTTATCGATATAATAAAGATAACCTTTTTCCCTTTTCAGGCCTACTTTTAATACTTTTTCAGCCATCCCTTTCCTCCATTCCTTAAGCTACTTTTTTAATGAGTTACTTTTTTTTCTTTTTAGCCTTTTTCTTGGCCTTTTTCTTAGCTACCTTTTTCTTCTTCTTTTTTACTGCCATTTTCTTTCACCTCCTCTTTTTTTGGCTTTGACGCCTTCACTGCCGTAATATCCTTTTCTTTTTTTCCAATTGGCAACTTCATCTGGACATCACCGCTGCATGTTATAATTTTTTCTTTTAGCCAGGAATCAATTATTTCTTTGGAAAACTTATATTGCCTGCCAATCTTTGAAGCAGGTATTCTCTTGTTGCGAATCAACTGGTATATTTTTGATTTGCTCAGACCAACATATTCTGAGAGCTCTTTAATGCTCATAACATCTTTTACTATTCTTCGTTCCATGTTTTACCTTTTATTACTATCCACTATCTCAAATTATTAACTCTTATTTTTTATTATACAAACTAATTCAAAGTTTGTCAAGTAAAAAATTATTTTTTTTGTCGACTGAAAGAAAAAGTTAGATTATGCGGGCTATTATGAATAGATACAAAAAGATAGAGGAAAATAATAAAAGATGTAAAAACGTGCAACTAATTCAGTTAACCGGCATAGAATCATAATATGAAGTTGACTCGTTTTTCTGGTGTGGTTTGATATGTTGTACCCTTTAAAGCGCTTATCTTACCAGCGCGGCGCTATAGAATCAAGCGCTGGGTAATACCATCTTAATGCCTAACCCCATCGTAGATGACAGGATTATTTTTTTCAGGTACTGCCCTTTTGCCGCAGAAGGTTTCGCTTTAAGAACAGCTCCTATTGAACTTTCTATATTCTGTTGAATCTTTATGTCTTCAAATGAAATCCTACCAACGCTCATGTGTATAACACCGGATTCATCGTTGCGAAATGCCACTTCTCCGGTCTTTATCTTCTTAACAGCATCAGCCACTTCAACCGTAACCGTTCCCGTTTTTGGGCTTGGCATAAGTCCCTTTGGCCCCAATGTTTTGGCAAGCTTGCTGAGATCACGCATGCTGTCAGGAGTCGCAACCAGGACGTCAAATTTAATCTTACCTTTGGAAATATCCTTAATTAGTTCTTCTGAATCATAGAAATCAGCCCCGGCTTCCTTGGCTTCCGTCACCTTTTCTCCCTTGGCAATCACCGCAACAATCTTGGTTTTCCCGGTTCCGTGGGGAAGCATCATTATCCCGCGCACTGCCTGATCCGACTTTTTCACATCTATACCTAAAACTATTGTTAATTCAATTGTTTCATCAAACTTGGCCTTGGCGGTTTCCTTAAGCAGTTTTATTGCTTCATCTACTTTATAGCATGTTTCTTTATCAACAAGTTTTTCTTTTTCATTATACTTTTTGCTTCTCTTCATTCTTACTTACCCCTTTTATTCTATTTCAATTCCCATACTTCTCGCAGTTCCCTCAACCATTTTTATTGCCCCATTGACATCAACAGCATTCAAATCAGGCATTTTCTTTTTTGCAATCTCCTCAACCTGTTCTTTTGTAATCTTTGCAATCTTTTCGGTTTTCGGCTGCCCGGATGCTTTTGCTATACCCGCAGCTTTTTTTAGTAACGCAGCCACCGGTGGAACTTTAGTTGCAAATGTAAAACTCCTGTCAGCATATATTGTCATCTCAACAGGAATTGTCATTCCCGCCTCCTGCTTTGCTGTTCTTTCATTAAACTGTTTGCAAAAATCCATTATGTTCACGCCCTGCGGTCCCAAAGCTGTCCCTACCGGAGGCGCCGGATTCGCTCCTCCTGCCGGAACCTGCAGTTTTATCACTGCTTTTACCTTTTTCGCCATTATATGACACCTCTCCTTTTATCACTTAAGACTGTTTTCGCTACGTTTTTTGCACCTGGAGGAAATCCAGCTCAACCGGAGTTGATCTGCCAAATATCGTAACCATCACCCTCACCTTACTTTTTTCTTCATCAACATCGTCAACCACTCCGATGAAGTTTGCAAAGGGACCTTCAATAATCCTTACATTTTCATCTTTACTGAAAGTAACCGAAGGTTTTGGTTTAGCGGTTGCCCCTTGCTCGGCAAGATTTTTAATATTCTCTACTTCTTCTTCCTGTAATGGTGTAGGGCTTTTCCCTCCAAGAAAACCTGTCACCCCCGCGGTATCGCGTACCGTCCAGTATGTATTATTATCTATGACCATATTTGCAATAATGTAACCGGGGAAATACTTCCTCTTTGACACTTTTTTCTTGTTTTTCCTAATTTCTATAACCTCTTCTGTAGGAATCTTTATCTCCTCAATCTTACCTTCCAACGCTTCATTTGAAGAAATAGATTTCAACAGGGATGTCTTCACCTTTTCTTCATGTCCTGTAAAAGTATGTATAACATACCATTTCTTCTCTTTATCTGACATCTGTTTCGTTCACCCTTTCGGAAAATAAAATATTATTTGATTAGTACTGCAAGGATTTTTGATAGCACGAAATCTATAACACCGGTAAATGCTGCTACAATCGCAATAAGCATAATAACTACAACTGTGGAACCGATTACTTCCTTTCTGCCGGCCCACGAAACTTTTTTTAATTCTGCAATGACTTCCGTTAGAAAATTTATGGCTTTTTTAATCATTATCTATAATCCTCATTTTTTAAGCCTGAGTAGTATATAACATCTTTAATTAAATGTCAAATATTTATTAAAATTTAATTTGAAAATCCAAAAATTTATTTCCATACTCATCCCACTCCATTTCCATATCCTTAATGTGTCCTCTCATGCTATCCCTGATTCCTTCAATGAATGAACCAATGTCCTTCCTGTCCCCTTCAAGCCGGACTTCCACTTTACCATCTTCAAGATTCTTTACGAACCCGCCAAGCGCAAGCGACCGTGCCATACGGCTTGCCGTAAACCGGAACCCTACCCCCTGAACCATTCCTTTAAACACTATACGACATGAAACAGGATTATCTTTCATGATGCAATTCATAATTATACTAACATAATCATTAATGTAAACAAAAAAAAGAGAAACCGGGAACAAAACCCCGGCTTCTCCATAAAGGAAACCATTCAATCTTATTTGTATATTACCATGTTTTTTTGTATTATTACGTCATGTTTATCCTTATCTTTAAGTCTACTATCAACATACTTTTTTAACCTTGCTATGTCCTCTTCAGATAAATCTAAAAACTCTATCCCCATAATGGAATTAAACAAACCATTTTCCACCCGTACAATTTTTCCTATTATATTATTAAACTTAAATCCCCTGTCCAGTATGAAATTCAGTACAACCATATCATTCTTCTTATACGGGCTCTGAATGCTAATCCCCATCCCTCCCGAGCTTATACCTTTAATCATTCCTTTCTTCAGGCTCCTGGCGTTATTTGGAGTCGTTTCCACCTCAACGGAAACCTTCCTCATCAATACTCTTGGATATTTTCTTCTTTCCTTTAACATTTATAACTCCATCGCCTGTTTCACCCCTACTACTCCAATAATTTTTTGACACTACCCAGCAATTCCTCTATATCAATCGGTTTCATCAGAAAAACCCCGGCACCATAATCCATTATCTTTTGAATATCCTTATCCTTATCAACCTTCCCGGAAATTACAATAACAGGAATGTGGGCGTATTTCTTTATACCCTTTATCTTCTTAAGGAAGATTTCCCCGCTTTCCCAGGGAAGTAAAATGTCAAGGATTATTAAATCAGGCGGGTTTGCAGTAATCTTACCCAGTAGATGCTCGCAGCTTGGAAAAGCCAGCACATCATATCCCTCTGACTTAAGAACCTTACTGAAAACATTTCTTACCCCGTCTTCATCATCAACAATTATAATCTTTTTGCCGTTTCTTGCCATTTAATGCCCCCTGCTGTTTCTAAAGCTATATCGACATTAATTATATCACATGTTTTCGGATTTGTAAAGTAAATAATTTGTAACGGATTTTGTAGCAGACTAAAGTAGTTCCGCAGCCAGAGCGGCAAGTTTACTGCGTTCGCTCTTGGTGAAGGTTATATGACCGTATAATTCCTGCCCGCGAAACTTCTCAACAATGTAGGTCAGCCCGTTACTTTCGGCATCCAGGTAGGGATTGTCTATCTGGTAGGGGTCTCCCGTGAATACAACCTTGGTACCCTTGCCCGCTCTGCTTATAACCGTCTTGGCCTCATGCGGAGTCAGGTTCTGCGCATCATCTATAATCAGGAACTGTCCCGGCAGGGTCCTCCCCCGGAAATAGGCAAGGGCCTCAATATAAATTTTCCCCGAATCAAACAGGTAATCAATCTTCTTTGAAGTACTTCCTTTCGTCTGGCGATTTTCAAAAAGAAACTCCAGGTTGTCAAATATCGCGCCCGTCCAACTGTGCAATTTCTCTTCCTTGGTCCCCGGCAAATATCCTATATCCTGCCCCATGGGTATAATCGGCCTGCAGACTACAAGACGCCTGTAGGTTTCCTCTTCCACCGCTTTCTGCAACCCGCAGGCAATTGACAGCAGTGTCTTTCCGGACCCTGCTATACCCACAAGAGTTACAAGGTTTATATCATCGGACAGAAGCAGTTCCAGCGCGAATTTCTGTTCAATGTTTAAAGGACTGATCTCCCATGGAGATTCATCCTTATGTTTCAATAATTCTACTATATTTTTTGTACTGTGACGTTTCCCTGAAACCTCCTTATTATCGCCTTTTAATACAACCATTTCATTCGGTGAAAGGTCAGGCCACGTCTTGGAACTTATTTTGCCGGTCGAAACCAGCTTGCTGATAACACTTCCCTTTGCTTCAATAACGCGGCAGCCCGAGTACAGTTTCTCCACGTCTACCTTTGATTTCTCATAATCCTGCGCGGTCAAACCGATAACCTCGGCTTTTATCCTTAAGTTAATATCTTTTGTAACAAGGATAACCGTTTCATTCTTTTTCTGTATAGACACGGCAGTGCTGAGTATCCTGTTATCCGCATGGTCCAGCTTGAACTGAAAATGTTCAACGGAACTTCTGTCAAGATCTATTCTAAGCATACCGCCGTTATCAAGCTTGACACCTTCGTTGAGCCTTCCCCTTGTCCTGAGGGCATCCAGCCTATGCGTTACAAGCCTGGCATTCCTGCCGCGTTCATCCGATGATTTCTTCAGTGAATCCAGTTCCTCAATAACCGCAATAGGAATAATAACGTTATTATCCGTAAAACTATAAATGGAATCAACATCGTGAATCAAGACATTCGTGTCAATTATGAAATTTTTTGTCATAAGGTCTCCTTTGAGAAGTTTTCAACCAACGCGGTGTTATTAACATATCAAATTTCACCATAGGAATCAACAATAAAAAGAAAACGGTTCATTTACTTTAATAAATATATATAGTATAATTTAAACATGAAAAGAGTAGTAAAAATACTGTCCTGGAACGTAAACGGCATACGCGCTATAAGCAGGAAGGGGTTCCTGCCGTGGCTTTCCAAGGATTCTCCCGATATACTCTGCGTACAGGAAACAAAAGCGGAACCAACTCAGCTGACAGCGGAGCTCGCGAATCCCGCAGATTATAATACCGTATGGAACGCAGCCGAAAAAAAGGGATACAGCGGCACGGCAACCTTCAGCAGGCTAAAACCGGCAAAGGTCAAGATGGGTCTCAATATCAGTTCGCTGGATAAAGAGGGGCGAGTCATTTCAACGGATTACGGCTCCTTCATTCTTTTCAACGTGTACTTCCCCAACGGGAGGCAAAACAGCCAACGGCTTAATTTCAAACTTAAATTCTATGATGAGTTCCTCAAGCACATAGATAAACTAAAAAAAACAGGCAGGAAAATCGTTGTCTGCGGTGACCTCAACACGGCCCACGCGGAAATAGACCTTTCCCACCCCGGGGAAAACAGGAAGGTATCCGGCTTTCTTCCGGTTGAACGCGCCTGGATGGATAAACTTGTTTCACACGGTTATGCTGACACGTTCCGGCGATTCAACACGAAACCGGATAACTATACCTGGTGGGACTACAGGACGGGGGCAAGGGAAAGGAATATCGGCTGGCGTCTCGATTATTTCTTCGTAAGCGAAAACCTTCTTTCAAATCTCAGGAGCGCTTTTATACTGGACAGTATTATGGGTTCGGACCACTGTCCCGTGGGAATTGAACTCGATAACCTTTAAAACTATCCGCTCTTCTTGAACCTTATCGTGTAATCGAAGAAATTCCCGAAGGTCTCAAGTGTAACAAAACCCGCCTTACAACATGTTCTTACGACCGTGGACCTCAGTGGATAATGCGGGTCCATAAGGAGTTCCGTTACTGAAAAAATCCCCCCGGGTTTTAATATCCTGACTGCCTCCTTCAGCGCTTTCATCCTGTCGGGTATTTCCCATAGAACCGTTACCATGTAAATGAGGTCAAACGTTTCATCGGCGAAAGGAAGATCACAGGCATTGCTTCTTACCAGTTCCACATTTTTAATATCAATATTGTCAAGCCTTGCCAGTTTCCTTTCAGTCCGCCTGAGCATGCCGGGACTGATATCAAGGGCATACAACTTCCCGTTCTGCCCGATGGCTCTTGAGACGTGATCAACGAATGCCCCGCTCCCGCAGCCCGTCTCAAGGACCCTCATGCCCTCCTTTATACCGCTGCGCTCTATGACCTTTGCAGGCGGCTGTACAACCCTCCTGAAACCGCTGTCAAGGAAAGTGCCTATCAGGGAAGGGGCGGGAAACGGAAACAATTTGGCAAATATCCTGAAAACTACTTCCACAAGGAAAATGATTACTATGATTGTTAATAAAAATGCTTTTAACATAAACATTCCCGACTCCTTCCGTTATAAATTTCCATCGACTTCCCTGTTTAATCTATTGAAAAACTCCTCCATGAATCCATGTCTTTCCTCAGCCAGCCTTTTGGCTTCCTTTGTGAATATCCTGTCCCTTACCTTCCTGAGTTTTATCATCCATTCCCTGTATGCGGTGTCCTGCTCCGTATAAGGCTTCGTCCCCGCCAGGTTGACGCCCTTGTTGTGAAGCTTCGCTCCCACCTCACCGGCAAACAGGAAAGCCCTTCCAATACCGACTGCGCCGATTGAATCCAATTTATCAGCGTCAAACAGGACTTTTGCCTCCCTTGTCAGGGGCTTTTTTCTACCCCTGAACCTGTGAGTTTGAATGCAGTGTATTATCCTGTCAGTTTCATCCCGGCTTAACCCGTATTTCTTAAGCATTCTTCCGGCAAGCTCCGCCCCCTTTGCCGCATGGCAGACCTTACCGCTCGATTCATCCTCGTAACTTCGCCCTATGTCGTGAAGAAGCGCAGCGAACTTGAGTATCTTTAAATCAGCCGCCTCCTTCTTCCCGATATGCGCGCACAAATTAAGCACTCTCATCGTGTGGTCCCAGTCATGAGAGCCTTTTGTTTTTTTAAAAAGGGTTTTTACTTCTCTTTTTATTTTATTAAAAACATCCATTACTTACCCAATAACAATCCTGCCTTTTCTTCATCTTTTTCTGCATGCTCATGCTCCCCGAGTTTCCTGTAAACAATACTGCGGTTTTTATATGCCTGTGCATTATTAGGATTCAATTCTATTGCTTTTGTAAAATCAGCCAGTGCATTGTTATCATTACCATTCAATGAATACGCAATCCCGCGTTTGCTGTATGCCTTAACATCCTCAGGATTTAATTCTATTATCCTGCTGAAGTCTGCTATTACCTTATCATAAAAACCTTTTATCCCATAAAGCAACCCTCTGTTTTCGTATGCTTCCAAGGAAGAGGGGGCCAGTTCTATTACCTTGCTGAAATCAGCTATTGCTTCATCATTAAGCCCTTTGTTTTTATAAATCAAACCACGGTTAAAATATACTGTTACGTTTCCGGGAGTTAATTCCACTGCCCTGTTGAAATCTAATATTGCCTTATTATAAAGTTCTTTCTTGCCATACGCAACTCCCCGGTTATTGTATGCCGGTGTGAAACCTGAATTTAGTTCTATTGCCATACTGTAATCTGATATCGCCCTGTCAATAATGTTTTTCTTCTCATAAACAATTCCCCTGCTGTTAAATGCATCTGAACTTTGTGGATTTGTCTTGATTGCCCTGCTAAAATTGACAATCGCTTCATCATAAAGTCCTTTTCGATAATTGTATTTCCCGATTTCATGTAAAGCTCTGCCTGAATTTGGATTTGTCTTTAAGGCTTTAGACCA
>JAUXDE010000139.1 GCA_030618495.1 Clostridia bacterium | reverse complement strand
TGATATTACTTTTAACCGGCACCGTGGTATCAAGAGATAAAAGAACATACCTGTTCATAATCCCCTCACTGGTATACTTATTATTTAACTGCATGGTAGAGCCAATGATGGGGTTTTTTAACAGGTTTACGGTTCCCGTTTATGCAATAATACTAATACCCCAGATTATCGTATTGGATAAGTACTTCGCGCGGTCTGAACATAAAAGTAAATTCAAGCCTGTTTTTCTGTCGGTGTTTTGTGTTTTCTTGATTTGTTTTCCGGTTAGACAGACGAAAAGAATCATGGAATACGTGGTTAATTATTCGCAGGGGCTGGATAAAATACATATCAGTTTTGGGAAAATACTGAGCAAAGTAGTGAGAAATCCCGGTGATTATACTCTGGTGGTTGGGGACGCGGGAGCCATTCCTTTTTATTCTAAATGGAACAGCATAGATTCAATAGGCCTGAATGATGAATATATCGCGCATAACGGGTTTGATGCGGACTATGTATATAAAAAGGAACCTGATGTGTTGATTCTATATTCTGAAGACGGGAAGGAAGCAAGTAAAGCCATGGGCGGGGGCTATGATTACGCGCTCTTCACTAATCAAAATATAAATAAATATTCTTTAAATGGTTCATTGCAGCACTGGAAAGAATACTATTTAATGATTTATTTTAAAAAGAGTTTAACTGATTATAATGAAATTCTTAATAAGATAAAATCAAGTTACTAGTGTAGTGCTATTAACCCTACCCTGGAATCCTTCGTAACAAGCTCCGTGATGGCGGTTAGCGGGGTTTATCGTTTCCGGTTGCCGTACTCGGCGGATACGGTTGTTTTTATCCCGCCCCTGGCGTTAAATATCCCTTCAACGCGGGCCCACCTTGGTTTTATTGCCCCGGTGAAATCATCCATTATCCTGTTCACGGCGTTCTCGTGGAATATTCCCAATTGCCTGAAGGAAACGATGTACTCCTTGAAGGATTTCAGTTCCACGCATAGTTTGCCGGGTATGTAATTGATGATTATTTCTGCAAAGTCAGGAAGCCCTGTCTTCGGGCAAATACAGGTAAATTCCGGTATCTGTAGTGTGATGGTGTAGTCCTTTTCAGTATAAATATTCCTGAATGTTTCGATTTTCGGGGTTTTCAGTTTCTTTATATTGCCCTGTAGCCCCTCGTATGACGATTTATTTTTCATTTTATTTTACTCCCATTATTTTATGGATTTGGGGTATCACTCTTACGTCAGTTAATTCCTTTAGTGCCGTGTTATGCAGGGTTGAAACGTTCTTAGCTCCCGGTCCCGGCTGTATTATAAAAGGTATACTCCTGCCGGTTCTTTTTACGATGTTAACCGCTTTTATAAAATCGCTTTTTGAGGTATTACCGCAAATAACGACTTTTATCAGCAGGTTCTTGCTTTTAGCGGCATGAAGGAATTCCTCATGTTTCTTCCAGCAAGCCCTCTCACCCGTTGAAGACGGCAGTTTAATATCCATTGCTATTATATCAAAATATTCTATAAGTTTCTTAAGGTTTTTTACAAGTGTTCCGTTTGTTTCAAGGTAGAGGGTAAAACCGGAGTTTCTTGCCATTGGGAGGAATTCATGGAGGAACTCAGCCTGCAGCAGCGGTTCTCCGCCGGTAAGGGAGACGCTGTGATGGGGCCCCGATCGTTTCTCAAGCGACTTGATTTTGTTTAATAAGGATGTTGTTGAAAGATTGAACTTCGCGGGTTTTATTTTTTCATCACAGAAACCGCAGTTCAGGTTACATCCCGCGAATCTTATGAATATCTGCCTGTAACCTAAATATATCCCTTCACCCTGGATTGAGGAAAATATTTCTTTGATTGATGCCCTCATCTTCGACCCCTGCCTTTCTTCTTTTTCTTGAACTTTTAGACTTTTAATGAGGAGGCTTAATTACAAAAGGTTAAACTCCAGCTTATTTGGAATGTGGAGTTCTACGAACTCCATACTTCGTAATCAGAGCGAGCCTCTCACGTGAGCGACATCATGCAATGAGAAGTGCCCGTGGTGCGACCTCCGAGTTAAAATGTTTAAAAGTTACCCGGGTCCTTTATCCCTGCTTTTCGGAATCCTTCAGCCCTTAAGATGCAGGAATCGCATTTTCCGCATGGTTTTGCGCCGCCCTTGTAACATGACCAGGTAAGTTCATAAGGGACATTGAGTTTTATCCCGGTACGGATTATTTCAGCCTTTGTTTTGTGGATAATGGGAGTTTGTATCCTGATTGGATTTGAGGAAATACCCGATTTTGTCCCTGTTCTTATTACCTGCGCAAATGCTTTGAAAAATTCCTGCTTGCAGTCAGGATATCCCGAGAAATCTACGGTGTTTGCCCCGATATAAATCGTTTCTGCTTTTATTGCCTCTGCGTACGAAAGCGCAAAACTCAGGAATATAATATTTCTTGCAGGCACATAAGTTGACGGTATTGATTTACCGATATTGGCGGTTGTGTGATTTGCCGGCAGGGGCAGTTTGGTATTTGTGAGAGAGCCTGTCTGTCCGGGGAGGCTTATTTTTGAGACCCTGCAGGCGCATTTTGCTTTTGATGCGATTTTTTTAGCGGCGCTTATTTCTTTCCTGTGCCTTTGGCCGTAATCAAAGATAAGGCAAAAAGGTTTATAGCGTTTTGCGGCAATCCATAATACTGTTGCTGAATCAAGTCCGCCGGAGAGTAATACTATGGCTTTCTTCATTTCTTTTCACGTGTATATGTTGCGCAGGAGGTGTCTGTTTCCCAAACGGACACGGATTCAAGTTGTACTTGTTTGTTATTGATGAGTTTCAGGAGACTGTCGAAGATATGCTTTGCTATGTTCTCCGAAGTGGGATTTACTGCTTTAAAGGGTTTTATGTCATTCAAGTATTCATGATCAAGAGTCTTTAATATTCTGTTGAGCCATTGTTTAAACTTATGGAAATCAATCACCATTCCCGCGCTGTCAAGTTTTGCGCATGATACTTCTGCGTTGACTTTCCAGTTGTGTCCATGCAGTTTCTCGCATCGTCCCTTGTAGTTGTTCAATTGGTGGGCGGCGCTGAAATTAGATGAGATATTTATGCGAAACATTGTTTTTCCTGTTATGTTCAGGAGACTAATCTCTTTCTTTTAAGTAATAAAGGAACAACTATCCTGAACAGGTCCAGCTTCTCCCTTAATTTCAGTCTGCCGAATTTTATGCCGTACCTGTATGTGTGTAAAGGCATGTTTTCCACACGAAGCACCTCTCCGCTTATTGAATACCTTTCGTTAATGGAAACAGGGATGTTCAATATGATTTTCTGGTACTTCTGAAAGACAATGGTGGATTCTACAGAAGCTCCTCCGGTGCTGATATCAACCAGGCATCCATGTCCCACCGCCTTATCTGACAGGGACGAATACAGGTCGATAATAGCAATGATTTTCTTACGCTTGTATTTTCTGTCTGCAGTTTTTAGTAATAAAGCCATTTGTTTTCCCACATAAGTATAATACAAATAATAGTTTAAGTCAATAATTATTTATGTGATTTTAGGGGTAGTATGAATTAAGAG
>JAUXDE010000024.1 GCA_030618495.1 Clostridia bacterium | reverse complement strand
ATTCCTGGAATTACAGTAATCCAGGGAGGAAAATATATCAAAAAACCTATGGTATTTAGCAAAAATATAATGGAAAAAATACGCAAGTATGTTTCAAGGGAGGAATTAGTAACTTATGTAGAAAAAGGTCTCGACATTATTGTAGCTATAGATATGCTACTTCTCGCTGTTAAGAATGAATATAACACGGCTATTTTAATAAGTGGTGATGGGGATTTTGTGCCTGCTATAAAAAAGGTTCAGTTAATTAAGAAAAAGGTTCAAGTTGCATCATTTAACAATGATGTAAGAAAATGTTATGATTTAAAGAATACTGCTAATTCTTTTATCAACTTAGATCATATAATACCAATATTTCTAAAAAGCAAAAAGCCGCAACCATAAAGGTTAGCGGCCTTTTTGACCTACTATTGGTAAACCAATAATAGGGATGTCAATGAAGAGTATACCACATGGGCTCATATTGTCAAGAGAAAAGAACGTATTGTCGACGATAATAGACTTTCTGGAAATAGCATAGAGGCTGAGGGAAAAAAATGGTGAAGGTGGAGAAGTTAAATAAAATAACCCGCGCAAGGTATGATAAGATAATAAACAGGGGCGGTGAAAAAATATATCCGCTTATTTTCAGCGCGGCTGCTCCCGTTGTAGAAAACATAAGAAAGAACGGGAACAAGGCGCTGGTAAGTTATATAAGGAAATTTGAAAAGGTTTCGTTAAAACCCGGAGAACTCATCGTAAAAAAGAGCGAGATAAGAAACGCTTATAAAAACCTGCCGGGTAACCTGCTGAGGGATGTTGAACTGATGATTAAGAATGTCGGGATGTTCTATAAGAATCAGTTAAGCAGGACCAACAGGGGGTGGAAGAAAAGTTTCGGAGGCGGCTATACGGCGGGGCAGGTTTTAAGGCCCATTGAAACTGTGGGCGTTTACGTCCCGGGTGGAGCGGCTCTTTACCCGAGTACCGCGGTAATGGGGGTTGTCCCCGCGCGTATTGCGGGAGTAAAGAAAATAGCGCTTTCTACTCCTGCGGGCAGGAATAAGAAAGTAGCTGATATCGTTCTTGTGGCTGCTGACATGGCGGGAGCGGACATGATAATAAAGGCGGGCGGCATGCAGGCGATAGGAGCCATGGCAGTTGGAACGGAAACGATTGGCGGCGTTGATAAGATAATAGGCCCCGGGAACGTATGGGTTTCCGCTGCAAAACTTTACGTCATGATAAGGAATTACGCTTCAATAGAGTTAACCGCGGGCCCGAGCGAAGTGCTTATTATCGCCGATGGCGGCGCCAACAGTGATTGGATAGCCCGCGACATGATGGCGCAGTCGGAGCATGACCCCAACAGTTCGGCGATCCTGGTTACGACTTCGGAAAAAACGGCAGGGGAAGTCAGGAAATATCTTAGCAAGGCGGTAAAAGAGTCATTGAGGAGAAAAACGATAGAATCATCGCTTAAGAACTACGGCGCTATCCTTGTGGCGGGCAGTGTAAGGCAGGCGATTGATTTTGCAAATGAGTTTGCCCCGGAACATCTTCAGATTATGACAAAAAATCCCGGGAAAATATTAGAATCCGTTAACAACGCAGGTTCCGTTTTCCTGGGTGATTATACTCCCACGGTATTGGGTGATTACATTTCCGGGACGAACCACATACTGCCCACGGGAGGCAGCGCAAGATATACCGGCGGTGTTAACCTTGAAACTTTCTTTAAGAGGCCTACTTTTCAGAAGTTCACCAGGAAGTCGCTGGGATGCTTCAGGAAACCTTTAGTGGAGTTGTCGAAGATGGAAGGATTGATTGAGCACGCCAATTCCGTAAAGGTGAGGTTTTCGGGGAGTAAGGATTGAAAAAAATAAGAGCGGGACTGGTTGGTTCGGCGGGATTTTCCGCGGAAGTGCTGGTGAGGCTGCTGGCGTCGCATAAACAGGTGAAACTTACAACTCTTGTTTCAGATAGTCACAGCGGCGTAAAGATATCCGATATACACAGGAGCTTAAGGGGAATAACGGGGCAAAGGACTGTTTCCTATGAACCTGAGAAGTTGATATCGGATTGTGATGTAATATTCTTTTCAAAACCTCACACTGTTAATATGAAGGATACTACAGACCTTGTTATGCTGGCAAGGAAGAGGGGAAAGAAAATCAGGTTCATTGACCTGAGCGGCGATTTCAGGCTGAAGAAGCCGCAGGATTATGAAAAATGGTACATAAAAGATAATGGGAATAATAAACTGAGCAAAATATGGGGAAAACAGAAATCTTCAGGCGCGTACAGGAAAATACTTAAGAATTCGGTATACGGTATCCCTGAAATAAACGGGCCGAAGATAAGGAATGCCTGTTTTGTCGCCAATCCCGGTTGTTACCCTACGGGAGCCCTGCTTGGTATAATGCCCCTGGTTACGGCCGGCGCGGCCGGGGTAAAGGACATAATCATAAACGCTTACAGCGGCGTATCCGGCGCGGGGAGAACAGGGAAGCCGGGCGGTTCAGGCGCGGCAATTAGCGGTGTGGATAATATTGTGCCTTATAAAATAGCCGTCCATCCGCATATCCCTGAAATCGAACAGGAACTTAGTTCAGCCGGATTAGGAGCAAGGGTGTCTTTTTCGCCGCATGTAGGAACGTTTAAGTACGGAATACTTTCAACAATTAACCTGAAAATGACAGGGAACCTCAGCATGAAGAAACTGCATGGTATTTACGGGAAATTCTATAAAAGGTCTCCTTTTATAAGGATAAGGGGAGAGAAATATCCACAGATAAGCGATGTAACAGGCACGAATTTTTGTGATATAGGGTTTACGATTGATGGAAGAAACAAGAGAATCGTGGTGATAACGGCAATAGATAACCTGCACAAAGGAGCGTCGGGCCAGGCGGTACAGAATATGAATATTATGTTCGGCGCCAAAGAAACCGAAGGGCTGGTGTAAAGAAATGGAAATACCGGATGTTAAAAGAAATGAGTTTAAACTCAAGATAAAAGGGCTGCTGGAGACGCTTCCCAACATAAAGAAGTTCAGCGGAAGGTATGTTGTCGTGAAGTACGGGGGGAGCATACTGAAGGACAGCACTGAGAACAATATCGTTTCCCAGATTGCTTTCCTGAAGAAGTACATCGGCATTAACATGGTGGTTGTTCACGGTGGCGGGAAATATATTGATAAGGAAATCAGGAAAAGCGGGCAGGAACCCTCAAAGAAAATTGACGGGAAAAGATGCACCCCGGAAACGTTATTGCCTGTTCTTGACAGGTGTTTCGGTGAACTGAACGGCAGGATAGTTAAAAAAATTAAAAATGCAGGCTGTCCCGCCCGCGGCTTTCACGGCAAGGGGGGGGCGGTTGTAAAGGTAAAGAAAGATACGTCGGCAGACCTGGGTTTTGTGGGCAAGGTAACTTCCGTGGATGTTGAGAAATTAGAAAAATTGCCGACCGACTGTGTCCCGGTAATATCTTCAATGGGAATCGGGCCCGGCGGGAAGTTATACAACATTAACGCCGATAATGTCGCTGCAGCAGTAAGCATAGCGCTTAAGGCGGCAAAACTGATGATTTTAACGGATGTCAGGGGAATAATGACCGGCCATAAAGATGAAATATTTTCCACCCTTTCCGTAGTGGACGTCGGGAGGGTAGTAAAGAGAGAAATAGTCAGGGAAGGGATGATACCCAAGTTGCTTTCAAGCGTTAATGTTCTGAAAAATGGAGTGGAAAAGGTTCATATTATAAAGGGAACGGATGAAAATTCCATAGTTGAGGAGATTTTAAGTAAAGAAGGAGTGGGTACTCAGATAATCATGAAGAGGAGGTGAACAAGAGTGGCGTGTAAAGCGAAGAAAAAGACGGTAAAGAAAAAGCCAGTTAAGAAAAAGAAAAAGGCAGCAAAGAAAAAAAAGAAATAAAAATTTCTTAGTAGAAAGGAATCTAAAATGGCAGAAGGAAGATGCATGAAATGCAAAAAACAGGTTGAAATTAAAGATGGGACAGAAATTGTAATGAAGAATGGCATGAAGGCAATGAAAGGCGTTTGCCCGACATGCGGGACCAAGGTTTTCAGAATTCTTGGCAAGAAATAAGTTCTTGTTAGACCGTAGTATGGAATAACAGTTTTTCAGGCGAGGTTATAAGGGGTCAGGTCTTTTAGTGCAAAAGGGCCTGACCCCAGACTCAAAGGAATATTTATGGGGCACAGGGACTACTACCGGCCGTCTTTTTCTTACGGTTCATGGTCAAACGTCGTAAAGTACCTGGTTATAATCAATATAGCGGTTTTCTTCCTGCAGGGAATCCTTGAGTATTTTTTTGGCGACAGTATTTACTTGATTTTCGGGCTTATCCCGAAATATGTAGTAGGTAAGCTGTTTTTATGGCAGCTTTTAACTTACATGTTTTTACATGGAGGTTTTTTTCATCTGCTTATTAACTCATTCGTGCTGTATATGTTCGGCAAGCCGCTGGAGCAGGCGTGGGGCTCAAAAAAGTTTCTTAGATATTATCTTATCTGCGGGATAGGCGCGGGGATTTTTATCACGCTAACCTCCATTGGCAACAGTATGCCCACGATAGGGGCTTCGGGAGCGGTATACGGTTTGCTTGCGGCATATGGTTTAACATTTCCGGAAACTTATGTTTACCTGTATTTCCTTTTTCCTATTAAAGCGAAATATTTCGTCGTTATACTGGGGGTTATCGCATTTTTAAGCGGTGTAACGGACCGCGGTTCGTTAATTTCACACTTCGGTCACTTCGGGGGGTTGATTGTAGGATTTGCGTATCTAAGGTTCTCTGAGATAATGAATTTTTTCAGGTACAATTTGAAACCGGGGAGTTCCGGCGCGCGTTCAAAACATGGCAGGGTTTATAATTGGCGGGGAAATGAGTATTCCAAAATGAAGCCGACAGAAGAAAATGTTAACCGGATTCTGGAAAAGATATTAGATGGGGGAATAGAGAGTCTTACCCCGGAAGAAAGAAAAATTATGAATGAGTATACTTCCAGGGGGAACTGAGATATGTTAGCAACACCACACTAGAGATTTATTTTTAAGCAGTGAAGCTGCCGGAAAGGGGATTTGAATTATGTCTGAAATCAAGGTGAGAAAGCCTTCGGAGGAGGAGTTGAATTCGCTGGGAATCAAACAGTGGCAAAGGTGGGAATGCCAGCCGAGTTCGTTTGACTGGGCTTATGTGGACACTGAAACCTGTTATATCCAGGAGGGGAAGGCGAAGGTTTCCACGGCTGATGGTGAAGTCGCATTCGGGAAGGGTGACCTTGTTGAGTTCCCTAAAGGATTGAAGTGCAAGTGGGAAGTGATTGAAAAAATAAAGAAAGTCTATAAATTCGGCTGAAATCCTTGTTCATAAAAATTTCCGGGAAACCGCAGCGCAGGGTTCAGGCTGCGTTCGGATTGCGCTTAATTAATAAATTATGAGTAATACTAAATGTGTAATTGTAATTATAGGCATTTGCGCGGCGGTATATGCGAATTCACTGGGGAACAAATTTGTTTACGATGATGTTCATTTTGTAGAAAAAAACGATTCAATAAGAAGTTTAAAAAATATCCCTTCTTTTTTCACTTCAGTTAAATCCTTCTCTTCAAAGGGTGAGTTTTACATATACCGTCCGCTGTCTGCGATAACGTACGCCCTGGATTATTTTATTTTCAAATTGAATCCTTTCGGCTATCACCTGTCAAATGTGTTATGGCATGCGCTTAACGGTGTAATGCTTTATTTCCTTGCAGGTCTTATCTTCAGGAACAAAGCGCTGGCACTCATGGTATCCGCGCTTTTTATAGTTCACCCGATTCAGACGGAAACCGTTGCATGGGTATCGCAAAGGTCCAACCTGATATCGTCTTTTTTCTTTCTACTGTCATTGTTTTTCTGGATTAAAATGCGCGGGAAAAAGGAAGATGGCTCTCAAGACCTGAAATTTTTATATGCCGGTTCGTTGATAGCTTTTGTAATGGCGCTGTTCGGTAAGGAAATGGCAATAACACTGCCGGTAATCCTGATACTGTATGATTTCTTTTTCCTTGACGGCATGAAGGGCTTGAAAAAAAGGTTTAAATCCTACGTGCCATTTATTTGCGCGGGCATCCTGTATGTTCTCCTGAGATCTATTGTTCTCGGCAGGTTGAGCGGGCAGGATGAATTTGTAGGCGGAAGTGTTTTCACGGCGGTGCTTACCATGTTAAAAGCCACGGCTTTCTACGCGGGGTTACTGCTGGCGCCGCTGGGTTTATGCGCTGAACATGGTTTCCTCCCTGCGAAATCACTCTTTGATGTTCATGTGGTTGGTTCCGCGGTTCTGGTCCTGGGACTGCTGGTTCTTGCCGGCAGGCTGTTTGCGAATTCAAGGAAGTTGTCTTTCTTTATTTTCTGGTTCTTTGTAACGCTGCTTCCTGTTTCAAATATAATTCCACTGCAGGATGTTATTGTTGCGGAGAGGTTCCTGTACCTTCCGTCTATAGGTTTTTACGCGGTACTGGCTGTTCTTGCCATGAGATTATATAATTCAAATATCCGGTGGGCAAGAAAAGCAACTGTTGGTTTTTCGATGCTGTTGATTCTTGTTTACGGGTTTTTAACGGTAAACCGTAATGTTGACTGGAAGAATGGATTCAATCTGTGTTCGAGTACTATAAAACAAAATCCCGCAAGTTACCGCGCGCTTAACGGGCTGGGGCTGTATTATTTAAATAAAGGGATGCATGATAAGGCAATTGAGAAATTTGAGAAGGTCATTGATTTAAGGCCGACTTATGCAATTGCCCACAATAACCTTGCCATGGCTTATGAAAGATCAGGTTCCAATGAAAAGGCGCAGGAGATTTACGAGAGGATAAAGGATACCGAATACTACGCTGATGAAATAATGTTTAATGCCGCCGAAGCTTTTCACAAGAGGGGTATGCACGAGGAGGCAATAGCCAAATACAGGGAAGTGTTGAAGATTAATCCACAGCATTCAAAGACGCATAATAACCTTGGCTGTATTTATCTTAATACCGGCAGGGAGGAAGAAGCCGTTGAGGAATATAAGAAATCCGTGGAATCGGATCCCGATTACTTTGAAGGGTATTATAACCTGGGAGTTATGGCCGTCAAAAATAAGGAATATGACAAAGGACTCCGGCTTTATAATAAGGTTATAAAGTTAAAACCCGATTACGCCAGGGCATACAATTCTATCGGGGAAGTATATTTTGCTAAAGGCATGACGGATAAGGCGATAATTACCCACAGGAAAGCTATCGGTTTTGACGCTGAATCCGCAGGCGCTTATAACAACCTTGGGGTTATTTATAATAATTCACAGAAATATGATGAAGCTGTTAAGGTTTATAAGAAGGCAATTAAGATCAAGCCGGATTTCGCGGCCGCTTATAACGGGCTTGGAGTTGCCTACTGGGGCAAAGGGATGAAAGAGAAGGCGGAAAAGGAAATCAAGAAGGCTCTTGAAATAAACCCGGAACTGCCCGAGGCAAAGAGTAATTATAAACTTATCAAAAGTATTGATGAAACGAATTAAAACCGGCGGTTTATTTGATAACACCACACTATACCAACCATTTTATTGAAGCAATAAAGGAAATTAAAAAATGAATAAGGAACTAAAAAAGGAACTTTCACTTTTAAAGGTTGTTTGTATCGCCACCGGGGCAATGATAAGTTCAGGTTTGTTTATCCTGCCGGGACTTGCCTTTCAAAGAGCAGGGCCTGCCGTAGTACTTTCCTATTTACTTGCGGGGCTGTTCTGTATTCCCACCCTTATGAGCAAGGCCGAACTTACAACGGCAATGCCCAAGGCCGGCGGGGACTATTATTACATTATGAGAGGATTCGGGCCGCTTTTAGGTACGGTGGCGGGTTTCAGCAGCTGGTTCTCATTAAGTCTTAAGGGCGCTTTTGCCCTTATAGGCATGGGCGCCTACGTGAGTATAATTACAAACATACCCATAAAATTAATAGCGCTTGCCTGCTGCCTATTCTTTATCTTTCTCAACATTGCAGGCGCAAAGGAAGCGGGCAGGTTCCAGGTAATTCTGGTTCTTGGGCTTGTGGGCGCGCTTGCCGGCTACGTTATCTGGGGCGCCGGGACAGTGAACACAGCCAATTTCTCCCCGTTTTTCAACAAGGGATTGGGGGCCATGTTTGCCACGGCAAGTTTTGTTTTTATTTCCTATGGCGGGCTGACAAAAGTGGCGGCGCTGGCCGAGGAAATAGAGAATCCCGGAAAAAATCTACCGCTTGGCATGATACTCTCGCTTCTTCTGGGGTCAGTGCTATACGGTCTTGTCATCTGGGTAACCGTCGGGGTTTTAGAGCCCTCAGAACTGGCGGGGAACCTTACCCCGATATCCGACGGAGCGGGTGTTATAGGAGGAAGTGTTTTCAAGACAATAATCAGCGTTGGGGCATTCCTTGCATTTATCTCAACTGCCAATGCGGGCATCATGAGCGCTTCGAAGTATCCCCTTGGGATGAGCAGGGATAAACTCCTACCGGGTGTTTTCAGCAAGATAAGTCCAAAGTTTAACACTCCAATCAGGTCTATAGTTGTTACGGGTATTTTCATGATTATTGCTATTCTATTCCTGGAACTGGAACTGCTGGTTAAGATTGCCTCCAGCATATTGATTTTGCTGTTTATCCTTGCCAACATGACACTAATTATGTTCAGGGAAAGCAAGATTTTAAGTTACAGGCCAAAGTTTCGCAGTCCCCTTTACCCGTACATGCAGATTGTCGGGATAGCGGGAGGCGTGTTCCTCCTGATAGAGATGGGGACGGGCATAATATTTTTAACTTCAATCTTCCTTTTGCTGGGGGTAATATGGTACAAGGTATACGTTGAAAAAAGGACATCAAAGGATTCAGCTTTAATCTATGCCCTGGAAAGACTGGTTTCCAGGGATAAGGAATTGATGTCGGACAGCATACTTACGGAGTTAAAGGACATAGTTGTTCAGAGAGATGATGTTACGGAAGACAGGTTTCACGGGCTTATTGAAGACAGCAAAATACTGGATATTGAAGCTCCCCTTAAAATAGAGGATTTCTTCAGGAAAGTTTCGGATATTTTAGGGGGTGAATTAAACCAGTCCCCTGAAAATATATTTAATAAACTGCTTGAAAGAGAAAATGATTCCAGCACCATGATAAGGGAAAAGCTTGCGATTCCTCATATAATCGTTGAGGGGAAAAATATTTTCAAGATACTTGTTGTGAGGGCAAGGGCGGGTATTATTTTTCCGGAAGATAAATTGGCTCATATTATTTTTATTCTTGCGGGTTCTCCGGACGAGCGTAACCTGCACCTGAAGGTTCTTGCCGCCATAGCCCAGATTACACAGCAGCCGGGATTTGACAAAAAATGGCTTGAAGCGTTGAATGAAGATGATTTAAGGAGTGTCATTCTTCTGTCCAAGAGAAGAAGGAATTAATTGGCAGTTGTTAAATAAATATCAAACTCAGATTTTGTTAAATGTTAAGGTCTGACCCCTTTCTCATTTAATTGTTGTAACTATTTACCTGCCAGATACGTCTAAATAAAAATGTTTTTATTAGTTGAAGAATATGGTATAATCATTAATTATTGTGATTTCATATGGGGAAAGCGGGATTGATGAAGTTTAAGCTATTATTACTTTTAATAACTGTAGTCCTTGCCGCCGCATCGACGGCTGCAGGCGAGTCGTACGGCATTAAGGATTGCATCCGCGCGGGTATCGAGAACAACCTCGGGATAAAGAAGGCTGAGTACGAGCTCGGTAAGATGCGCTCGGCAACGAAGGGAATAAAATCCCAGTACGAGCCGTTCCTGAACATGCAGCTCAGAAGAAACCATTCGGAATCCCTGCGTGTCGAGGTTTTTCCGGGCGCGTACTTTGGAGGAGCAACCGAACAGGACACGCTATCGCTCGGGCTCGGTAAGAAGCTCGGGCTCGGGGGAGTATTGAACCTGTCTCTCAGCAGGATGAGGGATGAGGGGGAATCCATAATGAAGGCGTACAACCCGCTGTACCAGTCTTCCCTTGCGCTCTCGTATAACCAGCCGTTATGGAGAAACAGCCTGGGGGTCAATGACAGGAAGGCCATGGCAGTGTTTGATAGCAGGTGCGGAATAGCGGAGCTTGCGCTGCAGGCGGAGAAAAATGCGTTAAAGAATAACATAACAAAAGCGTACTGGAACCTGATATTTGCCGGAAAAAACCTTGAAATACAGATAGACATGCTTGAACGCACGAAGAATCTCCTAGAGGATAACCGCGAAAAATTGAGGGACGGACTGATAGAGGAAGTGGATATCATTGCGGCGGAGGCTTCCGTGGCGCTGGGGGACGTTTCCATAATCCGGGCAAGAGATGCGCTTGAAGCTGCCGAGGAGGACCTGAAGCGAATCATGAACCTGCCGGGAAGTGAACCGGTTGAATTCTTTTACGAGTTCACCGGGGAACTGAAACATGAAGAACTGGACGGGGAGGAAACAATAGAGAGAGCGCTGGCGAACAGTCCCGAGCTTAAAATACTGAATATCAATACCGGGATAAGTTCCATACAGAGCAGAATAAAAAAGAACGAGAAACGGGCTAACGTCAACCTGGTTGCGCAGTACGGCTTAAACGGTATGGGCGACAGCTGGCAGTCCGATTTTGACAGCATAACGGCGGGTGATTACAGGACCTGGTACGTGGGCCTGCAGATGGATTACAAGCCCTTCAAAAGGGGCGCCTTAAGCGCTCTTAGGCAGGCGGAGTACGATGGGCTGATAAGCGTTGCGTCGGAAGAAGATATCCGCGCCGGCATTACGGTTCGATGCAGGAACCTGGCGCGAGCCATAAACACGGCGGCGGAGTATTACGAAGCTGCGGTGAAGGCGGTCCGGCTCCAGCAGAGGAAGCTTAAGCTTGAAGAGAGGAAGTTCAGCCAGGGGCGCTCTTCAAACCGGTTTGTGCTGGCATACCAGGATGATTTGAGACGCGCGGAGATTGAGTATTACCGTTCAATAACCGGTTACGAGAGCCTGCTTGCCGACCTGCGGTTCATTACGGGAGAAAACAAATGAATCTGCCTGAATTTTCCATAAAGCATAAGGTACTGATTAACCTGATTACCGCTATTATTATAATAGTGGGGACCGTCAGCGTTCTCCAGATGCAGAGGGAGGACTTCCCGAATGTCCAGTTAGACTACCTTATGATTCTTACCCCGTATCCCGGCGCTTCGCCCCAGGAAGTGGAAGAACTGGTGACAATTCCCATAGAGGATGCCATAAAGGGCGTAAACGGCATAAACACTTACAGTTCCTCCTCAAGCGAAAACATATCTTTTATATTCATTGAACTTGACCCGGACCTTTCCAACAGGGACAGGGTCATAAATGAAATCGGCAGGGAAGTGGATAAGGTGGACGTGCCGGATGATGTGGAGGACAGCGTGGTGGAGGAATTAGTTGCCGATCGTCCGCTGATAGAGCTTTCATTTACAGGCAGGGACGTTTCCGAAGACGAGTTGCGCGGTTATGTAAAGAACCTTGAGGATGAAATCAGGGATATAGAAGGCATTGGCTCCATAGACAAGATCGGCTGGAGGGACAAGGAAATATGGGTTGAAGTGGACACGAAGAATCTCGAGGAATACCACGTATCGCTCGCTCAGATTATACAGGTCATAAAGAACCAGAATATAAACCTTCCCGGCGGCAAGCTCAAATCCGGCTCAAGAGAATTAATAATCCGCACGATAGGCGAGCTCAAGACGGCTGAAGAGTTCGAAGAGGTAATAATAAGGACAAACAGCGACGGCAGGTTCCTGCGCGTCGGAGATATAGCCCGAGTCAGTGAATCCTTTGAGGAGCAGGATATAATCCACAAGACCAACAGCAAGGTTTCCATAAACCTTCTTCCGAAGAGGAAGAAGAGCAGCGATGCCATAACGCTGGTTGATGAAATAAAGAAGAGGGTAAAGGAGTACCGCAGGACCATTCCGGATAGTATTTCGATAGACTACGTTAATGATTTTTCCATATATATAAAACGCAGGCTGAGCGTGCTGGTTAACAACGGCTGGGTGGGACTCCTCATGCTGATTATCGCGCTGCTTTTCTTTTTAAACGCCAGGATTGCCCTGGTAACTGCCGTGGGAATACCGTTTTCTTTCCTGGCGGCGCTGTTTATGATGTCGTTATTCGGCCATACCCTGAACATGATATCCATGTTTGCGCTGATACTGGTACTGGGAATGATAGTGGACGACGCGATAGTTGTTGCGGAAAACACATACAGGCACATGGAGGAGGGACTGTCTCCCAGGGAGGCGGCAATAAAAGGCACAAGCGAGGTCATGGCGCCGGTAACGGCAACAATACTTACAACGATTGCGGCGTTCGCGCCGCTTATGTTCATAGCCGGCATGATGGGCAAGTTTCTGAGGTTGTTCCCCGTGGGGGTAATATTCTGTCTTATCGCGTCGTTGTTTGAGGCGTTGGTTATTCTTCCCTCGCACCTCGCCGAGTGGTCAAAACCGCTGAAATCAAAGGAGGAAGACGGTGATAAGAGCGGTACACAAAAACCCTCAACCCTTGCAAAGTTCGTCGGCGCCCCGTTCAGGGTAATTTCGGTTATAGTTAGTTACTTTACTTCCCACGAGAGGAAGGGAAGCGAGGCTGGGTGGTACAAGTGGCTTCTTAAGAAGTACATGAAGGTTTTAAAATTCGCACTGAACAGGAAACTGTTGATTGCGCTGGTATGTTTCTTTATCCTCGTGGGAACCGTTATATTTTCCGTGAAAGTAATGCCCATAAAGCTGTTTCCCAATATAACGGAAATATTCTACGTGCAAATAGAGCTTCCGGAAGGGTCGGCTCTTGAAGAATCCAACAAAGCCATATCATGCGTGGAGGAGATAATAGGGGAACTGCCCGAAACTGAACTGGAGAACATAGTCACGACGGTTGGTTATTCAGGGGAGATTGGCCAGGGGCCCTTCGACAAGTACGGTTCGAGGTTCGCCCAATGCATAGTTTACCTTACTGCCGAGTCCGGGCGAAAGCGCAAAGCCAATGAAATCATTACGGGATTAAGGAAAAAGATGGAACGGGCGGATATTAAGAATATCAAAAACCTTCAGTTCGAGGAAATGCAGAACGGCCCGCCGGTCGGAAAGCCGGTGGCGGTCAGTATCAAGGGAGACGATATCCCCACGTTAAGGGTAATAGTCGCGCAGGTTAAGGATTTCATGGCGGGGGTTGACGGCATAGAGGACATAAAGGACGATTATGAACTCGGCAAGGAGGAGATACAGATACATATTGATAAAATGGAAGCCGCGCGGCTGGGCCTTAACGTCGGCCAGATAGCGAGTACCGTCAGGTTTTCCTTTGAAGGCGGCGTTGCCACAAGCATTAGGCGGGGTGACGAGAAAATAGACATAGTAGTGAAACTATCCGAGGAGCGCAAGGACGATATAAAAACTCTCAGCGACCTCACCGTTCCAAACAGCATGGGCAGGCTTATAAAACTAAATAGGGTTGCAAGGTTTGTCAAGGAACAGGGCATGAAGACGATAAATCATAAAGAGGGGAAAAGAATCATTACCGTTACCGCCAACGTTGATAAGAAAAAAATTACGTCGGTTAAAGCCAACCAGAAGATTCTTAACGAATTCAAGGACCTGCAGTCAAGGTACCCGGGGTATATAATGGATGCCGGCGGAGAGTGGGAGGACACCACGGAATCGGTTAGATCCATAGGCAAGGCGTTCGGAATAGCGGTATTGCTGATATACCTTATACTTGCCACCCAGTTTAAGTCCTTCATACAGCCTGTTATAATACTCTTAACGGTTCCCTTTGGTTTCGTTGGGGTCGTATTCGCCCTGTTCATTCACGGGCAACCTATTAGCTTGATGGCGATGTTCGGGATGGTGGGCCTGACGGGTGTGGTGGTAAACGATTCCCTGATATTGATGGACTTCATAAATAAACGCAGGGAGAAGGGAAAGGGAATAATTGATGCCGTGATGGAAGCCGGCAGTATACGCATGAGGCCGATACTTATTACTTCCATTACAACGATAGTCGCTCTCATGCCGGTCATTTACGGTATCGGCGGCATAGAACCTTTCGTCACTCCGGCGGCAATTGCCATGGCGTACGGGCTCCTGGTTGCGACCTTCCTCACGCTCGTACTCGTTCCATGCGCGTACGTGGTTATTGAAAGGTTCAGGGAGAAGCTGTCCCGCAAGAAATAAAGACTTCATTTCATTTGAAATAGTAATTGACCTTATTAAATAAAAGATGGTATAATCCCTTTCTGAACCCATTGTGTAAAATGGAAAGAACTGAAAAGTCCGGAAGGGAGTTGCGATGTGAAGGCAATACCGTTAAAAAAGGATATTTACTGGGTTGGAGGAATTGACTGGAACCTGAGGAACTTTCACGGCTATCTTACCCAGCGTGGCACCACCTATAATGCCTACCTTATCATTGACGAGAAGGTAACGCTTGTTGATACGGTAAAACATTACCTCTTCGATGAGATGATTGAACGTATCAAATCCGTTATTGACCCTGAAAAAATCGATTATATAATCTCAAATCACGTTGAAATGGATCATTCCGGAAGCCTTCCGAAAATCGTAAAAATTATTCCCGATGCTAAAATAATAACTTCCACGAACGGGCTTAAAGGGTTGAAGCTGCATTACAACCAAAACTGGAATTTCCAGGAAGTCAGGTCGGGGGATTCACTGGAGCTCGGCAGGAGAACGTTGAAATTTTTTCATATGCCCATGGTGCACTGGCCCGATTCAATGGCGACGTACATTCCGGAAGATAAACTGCTGCTGCCGAACGACGCATTCGGCCAGCATATAGCGTCAAACGAGAGATTTAACGATGAATTGGAATCGGGAATACTTCTGGAGGAGGCCGCGAAGTATTATGCCAATATTGTTCTGCCTTACGGTGAACAGGTAAAGAGAGCGCTTTCGGCATTGTCTGCGCTTGATATTGAAATGATAGGGCCAAGCCACGGGATAGTCTGGCGTTCAAAAATACCTGAAATTATAAAACTGTACGCAAAATGGGCTGACAATCAAACGGACAGGAAAGCCCTGATAGTCTACGATACCATGTGGGATTCAACGAGGAAGATGGCTTATAAACTTCAGGAAGGCCTTCTTGAAGGGGGCATGGCGGTTGATATGAGGGATTTGAAAACCACTCATATCTCAGACATAATGACAGAGTTAATCAACGCAAAGCTGATACTCATAGGTTCACCCACGTTAAACAACGGTATACTCCCGACGGTTGGCGCTTTCCTGACTTACATAAAGGGATTACGGCCCGCAAAGAGGACGGGGTTTGCGTTTGGTTCGTACGGTTGGGGGGGCCAGGCAGTTAAGATAATTGAAGATGTTATGAAGTCACTTAACTGGGAAATACCGGTAGAAGGAAAAAAATTGCAGTATGTTCCTGAGAAGGATGCATTAAGTGAGGTTAAGGAAATCGGCAGGGAATTGGCAGGGAGAACAGGAAGGGAGGATTGAATGCAGTTATCGGACACTATCAAAAGGCAGGATTCAGAGGGTAAAGAGAAGCATGTTCCGGGAATAAGCGTGACAGAATGTTCTTCATGCGGTGAGTTAATCGTTACCGTGCAGGTCGGAGGGGACGTTATGCATCCCAGTACCGTGGAGCATTCCATACGCCGGATCGATCTTTTTGGCAGGACAAAGGACGATAAAACGGTATTAATCGCCGGTTTTAACCTGGAAGGGGGGAACAGCCTGCCCAGGGTAAAGGTCAACGTAAAAAAGGAGACGTATTCGGAATTGCTGTCTGTTATTTACTGTAATTTGCACGGAGTCTGGGAAAGCAGTATAAAAGTAGGCTTATAAAGGAGGAGGGAATTAATATGGAACTTAAGGGAAGCAAAACGGAAAAAAACATCTTGACGGCTTTTGCCGGGGAGTCGCAGGCGAGGAACAGGTACACTTATTTTGCGAGTAAAGCAAAAAAGGAAGGATACGCGCAGGTCAGCAATTTTTTCACGGAAACGGCGGAGAACGAGAAGGAGCACGCAAAAGCGCTGTTCAAGCGCCTGCGAGGGGGAGAAGTTAATATAGAAGCGGCCTTTCCCGCGGGAATCATAGGCGCTACGAAAGAAAACCTCAAGGAGTCAGCCGGAGGGGAAAATTTCGAATGGACGAAGATGTACCCGGAATTCGCTAAAACGGCAAAAGAGGAAGGATTTGATGAAATTGCCGGCGTTTTCGAAAGTATTGCCGTAGCGGAAAAACAGCATGAAAAAAGGTATTTAGGCCTTTTGAAGAACATAGAGGAAGGGAAGGTATTTAAGAAAGACAAGTCCGTCAGGTGGAGGTGTTCCAACTGCGGGTACGTTCATGAAGGGGTTGAAGCCCCCGGGAAGTGTCCCGCCTGCATGCACCCGCAGGCATACTTCGAATTACTCGCTGAGAACTGGTGAATGCCGTAACACACCACAAACTGGTAAGTGCCGGAATACATGAATTAAGGAGTGACTAATGAATCCAACGGCGTTTTACAAAATCAGTTACGGGATGTACATCGTGAGTTCGAAGAACGATGAAAAGATAAACGGCCAGATAGCCAATACGGTATTCCAGGTAACCGCTGAACCGCCAACCGTGGCAATAAGCATAAACAAACAGAACCTGACAAATGAATTTATCAGGAAAAGCGGGGTTTTCACTGTTTCTATTCTTTCGCAGGAAGCCCCCATGACCTTCATTGGGCAGTTCGGGTTCAAATCGGGCCGCGATACCGATAAGTTCAAAGGCGTTAATTACAAAGAAGGTTCAACAGGAGCTCCAATAATCCTGGATAATTCTATCGGTTACCTGGAGGCGGAAGTTATTAACAGCATGGATGCCGGCACTCATACTGTCTTTGTCGGGAAGGTAATTGAAGCTGAAATTACCGGTCAGGACATGCCGATGACGTACGCCTATTATCATGAAATTAAAAACGGCAAATCCCCGAAAACAGCGCCTACTTACATTAAGGAATCGGAGAAGAAAGGAGAGGGAATGGATAAATATAAGTGCAAGGTCTGCGGATACATTTACGACCCGGAGAAGGGTGACCCTGGTTCAGGTATAAATCCCGGGACGCCATTTGAAAAACTGCCCGATGACTGGGTATGCCCCGTATGCGGCGCGGCAAAGGATAAGTTCTCTGTGATATAAAGTTTCGTTTCTTATGAATATTTGTATTGTGGCTGCTGTTATGTTATGGCGCGCAGTTGACTTGCATGTGTTAAATAAAGATTTT
>JAUXDE010000073.1 GCA_030618495.1 Clostridia bacterium | reverse complement strand
AAAAAGTGGCACATAAATGGCACAATTTGGGACAAGTCCAGAAGAAGGCATCTAACAAATCGTCGTGACGCGGGCGTAGTTCAGTGGTAGAACGTCAGCTTCCCAAGCTGGATGTCGAGGGTTCGACTCCCTTCGCCCGCTCCATTTTCATTTATATATTCTTATAATTCCAGGAACTTACATGGCACAGAAAAAAACCAGGGAAAAATGGGGCACAAAAACAGGCATCATCCTTGCCGTTGCGGGGTCTGCAATAGGATTGGGTAATTTTTTAAGGTTTCCTGTCCAGGCGGCACAGAACGGCGGCGGGGCGTTCATGATACCTTATTTCATATCGTTTTTATTCCTTGGCCTGCCCCTCATGTGGGTGGAATGGACCTTAGGCAGGTACGGGGGGGGATTCGGGCACGGGACCGCTCCCGGTATATTTCATTCCATGTGTAAAAAGAACAGGTTCATAAAGTACTTCGGTGTTGTAGGTATTTTTGGCCCTATAATCATATTCATTTACTATACGTATATTGAATCATGGCTTCTGGGCTATGCCTTCTTTTCGCTTATCGGACGCTACAAGGGCATAACTACCCAGGGCGCCATGCAGTCTTTCCTGTCAGGGTACCAGGGACTTGAATCCAACCAGTATTTCGGCGGAATAGGATGGGCTTATACTTTCTTTTTAATAACCTTTGCGCTTAATATTTCTGTTATTTACTATGGAATCAAGAAGGGGATTGAGAAGTTATGTAACTGGACGGTTCCCATACTGCTGTTCTGCGGCGTTATCCTTGCCATAAGGGTGTTGACCTTAGGTACCCCGGATATTTCAAAACCATCATGGAACCTGGTTAACGGGCTTGGTTTCCTGTGGAACCCGGACTTCGCCGTTCTTAAGAATTCAAAGGTATGGCTTGCCGCTGCAGGCCAGATATTCTTTTCGTTGTCCGCGGGCATAGGCATCGTCATGACTTATGCGAGTTATCTTTCGAGAAAACACGATGTGGTGCTCTCGGGGCTTACTTCAGCCACGACGAATGAATTTGCTGAAATCATAATCGGGGGCAGTATAATAATACCTGCGGCATTTATTTTCTTCGGGCCTACGGAGATAATAAACATTGCCAACAGCGGTTCCTTTAATTTAGGTTTCGTTACGATGCCGTTGATATTCCAGAGGATTCATATGGGCGGGGTGTTTGCTTTTTTGTGGTATATATTGCTGTTTATGGCGGGCATAACCTCAAGCGTTTCGCTTGCCCAGCCGGTGGTCTCATTCATGGAGGATGAGTTCAACGTCACCAAGAGGCGGGCGGCAACTATACTGGGTGTCATAACGTTTGTTCTCTGCCAGGCTCCAATCCTTCTGCTCGGCAAGGGGGTACTTGACGAACTTGATTTCTGGGGAGGGACATTCTGCCTGGTGCTTTTTGCAACCATAGAGGCAATAATGGCCGGGTGGATATTCGGGATTGATAAAATCTGGGATGAAATGCATGTAGGCTCCGACATGAGGGTCCCTAAGGTATATAAGTTCATTATTAAATTCATTACCCCTGTTTTTCTTCTTCTTATACTTGGCTTCTGGGTTGTCCAGAGCGGCGTTCCGGCATTATTAATGAAGAATGTACCCGCGGAGAACTTCTGGTATATATTGTTTACAAGAATAGTTTTGCTCGTGTTGTTCATAACACTGTGTTTAATGGTAAGGCATGCATGGCGCAGGAAGGCAAAGGAGGTTAATGGATGAATAAGTTTGGGTGGCTGTTCATGTCTATATCCTGGACTGTTATTCTGTCGCTTCTGGTATTCTGTCTTTATAACGTGTTTTTCAAGGATAATAAATCCGGGGATAAAAAATGACTGAAAAGTTCGTTGACCTTCATATCCATACTAATTACTCCGATGGGAGCTACAGCCCCGCCGAAGTCGTCAGGATGGCGCATAAAATCAAACTTGCCGCCATTGCCATAACTGATCATGATATGACCGGCGGAATAAAGGAGGCTGTTGACGAAGGCAAAAAAACCGGTATTGAAATAATACCCGGTATTGAAATCAGTTGTGAAACCAGTGATTCTGCCGATGGAGAAGTGCACATACTAGGTTATTACGGCAACTTCGATGATAATGATTTCCAGGAGGAACTGGAACTGTTCAGGAAGCTGCGTGTTGAAAGAGCTTCAAAGATAATAAAGAAACTTGCCGGATTGAAAGTATTACTTGATGAAAAAGAGATAATGAAAAATGCCGGGCACGCTGCAATCGGCAGGATGCATATAGCCAGGCTAATCGTCAGCGAGGGATTTGCCGGCAGTATAAGGGAATGTTTCGATAAATATCTCGCCTACGGCAAGCCGGCTTATTTTCCCAAGAAAAAGCTTAAGCCCGAGAAGGCGGTTAAGATGATGCTGGATATAGGGGCAATCCCTGTTCTTGCTCATCCATTCTACGGCGCTGACGATATCAAAATCGTTAAGGAACTGGTGGGATACGGACTTAAGGGTATCGAGGTTTATGCCAACAGGCACAATTCCATGCATGTTAAGAAATATCTCCAGTGGGCAAATGACCTTGATTTAATCGTTACCGGGGGGTCTGATTTTCATTATTCCGTTGATAATGGAACAGGTGTCATGGGAACCAATAAAGTCCCGTACGAGGTTGTAACCAGGCTGAAGGAAGTCAACAAAACCTAAAATACTTGACATAAGGCATTTAAGTTTGTAATATATCATTAAAGACACCAATAAGCAGGGGAAGGCTGTGAAATTCGGCCACTGCCCCGCAACGGTAACCTGAAACAAGGAAGTCCGAGAACCTGTTTATTGATATAACCTTCGCGGGAAGACCGGCTGAAACTATAAGGCCGCGCCCAACCGTTGAAGGTTGGGTTTTTTTTGTGGAAAATAATGAAAATAAATAATAATACAAGGAATATGTGGTATATCCTTACGGTTTTAATCCTGTCATTTACCGGGTGCCAATCACAGGAAGAAATTTCTGTTTCAACTTCCGCCCAGAGGATTGTATCCATTACACCCGCGAATACCGAGATTTTATTCGCTTTGGGACTTGATAATGAAATTGTCGGCGTTACCACCTACTGTAATTATCCCGTACAGGCGCTTTCAAAAGAAAAAGTGGGGGATTTCAGCAATCCCAACCTGGAGAAGATAATTTCCTTGAAACCTGATATTATATTTGGCGCCGGATATGAACAGTCAAGTATCATGAAGAAGTTGAAAGCTCTTAATTTAACGGTATATGAAGTTAACCCCAATAATATAGCTGAACTGTATAGTACCATTAGGTATATGGGAGAAATCACAAAAAAAAGCAGGGAAGCTGAAGAACTGGTTAAATCAATGCAGGAACGCGTAAGGACTATTGAAAATAAAGTTAAAGCGGTCGGCAGGAAGGCCAGGATATTCATTGAAATTAATTCAAAACCCCTCATGACTGCAAGTAATGGCTCGTTTATCAATGAAATCATATCAATTGCAGGGGAGAATATGGCCGTCAACCTGCCGAGGGCATTCTGCCAGATAAGCGAAGAATACGTTATCCAGAAGAACCCTGATGTAATAATACTTACAAGCTACATAAGCAGGGATAAATTTCTTGAGGAACACAACCTGATGGACACCAACGCAGTCAGGAACAACAGGGTATACGACGATATAAACCCCGATATCCTTGTAAGGTCGTCTCCGAGGCTTGTTGACGGACTTGAGGCAGTGTTTGAGAGGTGCTATGAAAAGAAGTAACTGGATTTTAAGTATTGCCGTTCTGATGATAATCCTTGCCCTTGCGGCATATATAAGCGTTTTCATAGGAACCGTGAAAATATCCCCCTTTACGCAGTGGCAGGATTACTACAGGACAATAATCTACGACATAAGACTGCCGCGTGTATTCCTGTGTATTATCGTGGGCTCCGGACTTGCGGTTGCGGGGGCGATATTCCAGGGGCTTTTGCGGAACCCGCTTGCAGACCCATATATCCTGGGGACATCCTCGGGAGCCGCGCTGGGAGCTATAATAGCTATAATGTTAAGAATCAACATGTTCTTCTTTGACCTGCCGCTTTTTTCATTTCTTTTTGCCCTGTTATCAATAATACTTGTTTACAACATAGCGGGAGCCAAGGGCAGGACTTCAATACAGACTCTTTTGCTGGCAGGTATTATTGTCAGTTCATTCCTGTCCGCCCTGATAATGCTGGCGATGTCTCTCAGCAGGCGGGAAACACACGATATAATATTCTGGATAATGGGCAACCTTACCGAGAACAATTTCTCACTGATAAAGATTGTCGGTACGCTGGTAGTTTCCGGTATTGTAACGGTAATGTTCTTTGCCAGGGACCTTAACGTAATGAGTATGGGAGAGGAAACAGCGGGCCAGTTAGGTATTGAAACAGAAAAAACCAAGAAGTTCCTGTTCATTATATCATCCCTGATAGTAGGAGCTGTCGTTTCTGTATCAGGCATGATTGGTTTCATCGGCCTTATAGTGCCGCATATAGTACGTATGATAACCGGCCCCGATCACAGGATACTCATACCGTCATCAGCCCTTGTGGGGGCGATAGTCCTGATAGCCGCTGATACTATAGCCAGGACTGTCGTCGCGCCGCTGGAGATACCCGTGGGAGTTGTAACAGCGCTTTTCGGGGCGCCGTTCTTCATATACCTTTTAAGGAAGGGCAAGCGGGTTTCAGGAGTAAAGGATTAATGAAAGAAACACTCAGAATTAATAATGTCAGTCACAGGTACAATGGTTCAAACGTCCTTGAAGGCGTGAGTTTTAGCGTGAGTATGGGCGGCTTTTTAGGCGTCATCGGCCCAAACGGCGCAGGGAAATCAACTTTGCTTAAGGTCATTAGCAGGTCTATTAAACCGGATACCGGGGAAGTTCTGCTTGACGGCAGGCCCATCTGCGAAATGAAACGCAGGGAAACAGCAAGGCGCATTGCTTTCGTGCCCGAAGAAACAGTTGTGAACTTCTCGTTTACCTGCCGGGACATAGTGCTGATGGGCAGAACACCGTATATAAACCGCTTCTCCTGGGAAGGAAATGAAGATTACAGGAAAGTGGAAGAAGCAATGAAACTCACCGATACCCTGAAGTTTAAAGCAAGGGATATAAACGACCTGTCTTCAGGAGAAAAACAACGGGTTATTATCGCCAGGGCTCTTGCGCAGGAACCGGATATACTGCTGTTAGACGAGCCCACTTCGCATCTTGATATAAGCCATCAGAAGGTAATTCTTGACCTGATAAGGAAGCTTAACAGGGATAATAACCTGACAATAATAACGGTAATGCACGATATTAACCTGGCTGCGCTGTACTGTGAGGAACTCCTATTCTTAAACAACGGAAAAATATATATGAAAGGCAGTCCGCAGGAACTCATAACGGAGAATAATATCAGGGAAGTATACGGCACTGATGTTCAAATCAGCAGGGATAATAAAACCGGCCTGCCGGGAGTTATAATAATCCCCGGCGGTAATAAGTAAAAGGAAGGAAGCAGATAACTTGATGAATACAATAATATATCTAATAAGGCATGGCATCACCGATTACAATGAACAGAACAGGTACTGCGGGACTATTGATGAACCAATCAATGAAAACGGCAGGAAACAGGCGGAGTTACTAAAACATGACTTTAAAGGCATCAAAGTACACTCAGTATACTCCAGCGTATTTAAACGCGCTACCCAAACGGCCGGGATTGTGTTTCCCGGGATGGAAATAATAGAAGCAAAAGGAATGCGGGAAATGAACTTCGGGGAATGGGAAGGAAAAACTTTTAATGAAATCTCGGTGGATTACGGGGATATAGCGGAAAAATGGTTTAACAACGCTACCGAAGTGCATCCGCCAGGCGGGGAAAGCCTGCAAGACATGTCAAAACGGGTACTTGAAGCGTTTGCTTCCATCATGGTTAAATGCAAAGGTGAAACTATAGCAATAACAACTCACGGGGGGCCTATTGCCATTATACTGTGTACCCTGAAAAATCACGGTTTCGATAAACTATGGGACATGATACCGCCTCATGCTACGGCAACGGAAATCCATATAAACAATAAAGGCGGTATAGCCCGTATAATAAGCCCCGGAGAAAAGAAATAGAATGGGAAAGTTAACCATTATCACAGGCGGGACCAGGAGCGGCAAGAGCTCTCACGCAGTTGAACTTGCCGGGAAGCAGGCTAAAGTCGTTTTCATTGCAACCTGCCAGCCGCTTGACGATGAGATGAAACAACGCATAGATAAACACCGGGCTGACAGGCCGGCTGAATGGATAACTATTGAAGAGCCTCTTGATATAGCTGTTGCGGTTAAACGAGCGGCTGATTCAGCGGACACGGCAATACTTGACTGCCTTACGCTGTATATCTCAAATCATCTTGTTAAAGGTAATAATGAAGAAACCATATTAAAGGATATTGAAAAACTTTTTATAACCGTAAGGGACTCAAACCTGCACTTGATAGCGGTTACAAACGAAGTTGGTTCGGGCATTGTTCCGGATTCAAAGCTTGGCAGGGAATTCAGGGATATTGCCGGAAGAATCAACCAACGAATGGCAAACCAGGCTGAAGAAGTCTGGCTGCTTACCTGCGGTATACCCATGAAAATAAAAGGATAAAAGAGGAACAAATTGGAAAAAATAAAGAACGTTATTAAGAATATTGCGAAGCCGGATGCAGAAGTCATGGAGGAAACCCAGAAATTACTGGATAACCTTACCAAGCCACGGGGAAGCCTCGGCCGGCTTGAGGAACTCACAAAAAAAGTTGCCGGGATTACAGGCAGTAGTAAACCTGAGCTTAAAAACAGGTTCATAGTAACAATGGCCGGCGACCACGGTGTAACAGCAGAAGGCATTAGCGCCTATCCAAGCGAAGTGACGCCGCAGATGGTCATGAACTTCCTTAACGGCGGAGCAGGAATAAACGTGCTTTCAAAACACGCCGGGGCGGAAGTGGTAGTTGTTGATATGGGCGTGGCTTCAGAAATGGATAAGCATCCCGGGCTGATTTTAAAGAAGATAGCTCCCGGAACGCAGAACATGGCAAAGGGCCCCGCCATGACCGGGGAACAGGCAATTAAGTCCATAGAAGCGGGAATCAGCGTGGTGGAAGGACTTGTCAGAGACAGGAATTGCGGTATTGTCGGTACCGGGGACATGGGGATAGGCAATACAACCCCCAGCAGCGCGATTACAGCCGTCATGTGCGATTCTGACATTGAACCGGTAACAGGACGGGGAACGGGGATAGATGACAAGGCATTGAAAAACAAGATAGAAGTAATCAGGAAAGCCATAGAAATCAACAAGCCCGACAGGAATGACCCTATAGATATCCTTGCTAAAATCGGCGGTTTTGAAATCGGCGGTATAGCGGGAGTCATACTCGGGGCGGCTTTGCTTAAAATACCTGTTGTTATTGACGGTTTTATTTCAGGGGCAGGCGCTTTGATAGCCGCAGGGCTGGAACCAAAGACAAAGGACTATATGATAGCCGCTCATTGCTCAGTGGAAATCGGCCATAAGATACTGCTTGATAAACTGGGGCTAAAACCTGTTCTTGACCTTGGGCTGAGATTGGGAGAAGGCACAGGCGCCGCTCTTGGGATAAGCATAATAGACGCAGGAATAAAAATCCTTAATGAAATGGCAACCTTCGGGGATGCGGGAGTATCGGAGAAGAGTGAATGAAAAGAATACTGCTGGCATTGCAGTTTCTAACGGTATTGCCTGTAAGAATAAGGGGGGAGGTAAGCGACAGGGATAAAGCCGGTTCAATGATATGGTTTCCTGCCGTAGGTTTGCTTATAGGAACCGTACTCTACACTGCTGGTTTGTACATGCCCAAAGTCCTGCCTGTTACCGTAACAAGCGCATTACTGTTAATACTACTGGCATTGATGACGGGTTGTCTGCATCTTGACGGTTTTGCCGATACCTGCGACGGCCTTTATGCCGGTAAAAGCAGGGAAGACGCCCTTAATATAATGAAAGACAGCAGGTTGGGCGTAATGGGCACAACCGGCCTCATTTGCCTTATGCTGCTTAAATACATGTTAATAAAGGAAATAATCGCCGCAAATGCCTTGCCGGCTCTTATGCTGGCGCCAATGCTTGGCAGGTGGGCCATGGTCATATCGGCAAGCATCTCAAAATACGCAAGGGAGGACGGAACGGGTAAGTCATATATAGATAATACAGGAATCAAAGAATTATCAATAGCGACCGTATTTACACTGGCTCTTGCATTTATTCTGAAATCCTTCCAGGGAATTGTTATATGCCTGATTGTTTTCACGGCTGTGTTCCTGATAACTCATTTCTTCAAAAAGAAACTTGGAGGAATAACGGGTGACACTATCGGCGCAACCGGTGAAATCATTGAAGTAATAGTATTGATAGCATTAATAGCTTTTGTAGTATAACTTTGTTTTACGGGTTAGGGAAGGTCGTTATAATCGACCACGGTCCCGCCGCTGTAACCGGGGACGAAACCTGAGAATAGTCACTGTCGCCAACTGGTGATGGGAAGGCTTTGGGAGTAGGACGATCCGGAAGTCAGAAAACCTGCCCGTAAAAGATACTGTCATGCTTTTCGGATGAAAAAGGATGAAGATTAGCGTAATCCTTAAGCTCTTTAACGGCTTAAACTTTTACGTTTTCTGGCAGGGGTGTGGTGCTTCTAGTATATCTTGACATATGAAGGGCAGGTTTTGAGACGGATTCAAGGAAGGACGACGAAAGCATATCGAGAATATGGTGAGAAGGAAAGACGCAGAATACGTCCAAATGATGCCCTTCCCGAAGGGCTGTCGTTTTTTGTCCATCGTCGGCGTCACTCATCGTTCACATACGTACAGTATTCTCACTCTTCGTTCCTTGACGCTGAAGCAAAATACTTCCAGCATATGTAAAGATATGTTAG
>JAUXDE010000036.1 GCA_030618495.1 Clostridia bacterium | reverse complement strand
AACAAGGCACTTATGGGCGACTTCTTCGTTGTTTCGTCGGTTACAATGCCAACGCATTGCGCCCTCACCTTAGTGAATCCGCCTCAATCATGGGGGAAACACATTCTCCCCCGGGGTGACGTTCCCTCAGCAAGCTTTCGGTCACTGCCTCCCCCTTTTATCGATTTATTTTCTATTCTAATTGAATTCGCCTCAGACTATAGCCTCAAAAATATCGGTAATTTATGTCACAGAGCATCTCCCCCGGAACGGGATTTTCAGCCAGCGCCCGTCCGACTGCCCTGCAGGATTCAGGATTACCTGTTTTCGAAGCGACCCACCGGTACGAACGGGTTTCTCCGCAGGGTATAGTTGCAGTAACCCTCCACACTTTTTGGTAAAAATCGGGATAATTACTCAAAGTTTTTCTAATTGAATCATGGCGCATTTCATTAAAAACCATTTCATTATATATTTATTAGATATAAAGTCAATTATTTTATTATGAAAATTCTTTTTTATGCCTTAGTTTACGGTGGTAGCTGAGGGCAAACCTGTGCGCTTCATCCCTGACACGCTGCAGCAGGTGCAGCGCGGATGATGAGCGGGCAAGATAGACCGGCTTGTTCCTGCCGGGAACGTAAATCAACTCCTCGGACTTTGCAATCCCAACGACGGGAATATTTTTCAACCCCAATCCCATAGTTACCGTCCTGGCCCCGTTCAAATGCCCCTTGCCCCCGTCTATGACAATCAGGTCAGGGATTTGAAGTTTATCCTTGATAACCCTTGCATACCTGCGCTTCACCAATTCTTTCATCATTTTAACATCGTCTATTGAATCCACAGTTTTAATCCTGAATTTCCTGTAACCTGACTTTTGGGGCTCTGCGTCCCTGAAAAGGACCATGGAACCCACCGGTTCCTTTCCGGAAATATTTGATATATCAAAACCCTCGATGAGAACGGGCAGTCTTTTCAAACCCAACGCTTTTTTCAACTCAAGAAGTTCATTCTTTTTACTTAGCAAATCCAGTTTATCAATGGTGGTGCCGCGCATGTTTACCCTCTCCGTAATGCTGTTTATCGAGCTTATCCTGTCCCTCGTCATCCTTGCCTTTTCAAAATCAAGTTTGTCCGAGGATTTTTTCATTTCCCCTGCCAGCTTCCTCGTTAACCGCTCCTTCCTGCCGGACAGAAAAAGCCTGATGTCCCTGACAATTTTTCCGTATTCCTTCCTGCTGATTCTCCCCGCGCAGGGCGCAAGGCACTGTCCCATCTGGTAATCAAGACACCTGTCGGGAACGCCGGCTTTTAACCTGGATTTAAAAGTCCTTTCATTGCACCTTACCAGTGGAAATATTTTACCGATTATTTTTAATGTCCTCTTTAAGGATGTTACGTCGGGATAAGGCCCGAAGTACTTCGCCTTTCCGCTTTTGCTTTCAGGGGCGCCTTTTATTCTTACAATTTCAAGGCGGGGAAAATCCACGGCAGTGTCCAGCTTCAGGTGGGGATATGTTTTGTCGTCGCGAAAAAGAACGTTATACCTGGGATGGAACTTTTTTATAAGTTCGTTTTCAAGAATCAATGCTTCCTTTTCCGTGTTGGTGGTAATGTACTCTATCTGGCGTACGCTTGAAACCAGCGCTACTGTTTTTACCGGCAAGGCGGCTTGAGACCTGAAATACGAAGAGACCCTTTTCTTTATGTCCTTTGCCTTGCCTACATAAATAATCCCGGAGCTACCGTCTTTCATCAGGTAAACACCGGGACTTACAGGAAGTGATTTTATCTTTTTCTTAAGATCCATAACTACTTCATTGCTTGCACTTGATTACTCGTACTTCTTCATCGAGCAGTACCTGCCGCACATCGTGCACGCCTCGCTCTGGGACTTCGACTTCTTTCTCTGGATTCTGAACCTTTCAGGGTCAAGCGCAAGTTTCTCCTGTTTCTTCCAGTCAAACTTCTTTCTTGCCTTCGACAGCTCTGTGTCCGTCTCCAACGCGCCCTTAACCCCTCTTGCAATGTCCGCAGCGTGCGCCGCTATACGTGTCGCAATTACGCCGCTGTAAACATCATCGGCTTCCGGCAGGCCCAGGTGCTCGGACGGGGTAACGTAACACAGGAAATCAGCGCCTGCCGCGCCCGCCACCGCGCCGCCTATAGCGCAGGTAATATGGTCATAACCGGCAGCGATATCTGTAACAAGCGGACCAAGCACGTAAAACGGGGCATCATGACACAGGCGCTTCTGGAGCAGAACATTCGCCTCAATCTGGTTTATCGGCACATGCCCCGGCCCTTCAACCATCACCTGCACAGCCCTGTCCCTTGCCATTTTCGTAAGTTTACCAAGCACCGAAAGCTCGGCAATCTGCGAAGCATCGGTTGCGTCAGCCAGGCACCCGGGACGAAGACCGTCCCCGAGGCTTAATGTAACGTCATACTTGTGACATATATCCAGCAGGTCTGAAAAATTCTCATATAGCGGATTCTCCCTGTTATTCGAGATAATCCATTCCGCCAGGAAGGCCCCTCCCCTGCTCACTATACCTGTAATTCGCTTGCTCTGCTTTAAGGTCCTGACAACCTCCCTGGTTACCCCGCAGTGAACGGTAATGAAGTCCACTCCCTGGCGGGCATTATCTTCTATGGTGCGCAGAAGTTTGTCGGGGTCCATGTCCTTTAAACTTTTACCCCGCCTGAACAGGTCGCATACTGTTTCATAGATGGGAACGTTCCCCACGGGCACCGTGGAATTGTCCAGCACCATTTTCCTGATTTTTCTTAAATCCCCTCCGGTAGAAAGGTCCATAACCGCATCCGCCTTCGCTTTCAGCGCGGCATTTAACTTCTTTTTTTCTTTTAGAACACCGGTAGAATCGGGTGAAGAACCGATATTAGCGTTCACCTTTACCCGCAAACCCCTGCCTACGCCTCTCAATTGCCATTTCCCGGCAGACATTTTCCTTTGATTATTCCTTGGTATAACAATCGTTCCATCCGCCACCCCGGAACGGACAAACTCCGCGGATACGCCTTCATCCTTCGCCACCGCACTCATTTCAGCGGTAATCTTCCTTTTTTTTGCCGCTTCAACCAAAGTCATTTTTTCTTTATCCTCGCATTATAATCCTTCATTAAATCCTTCTCAATCCCATACGTCCTGAACCTTATCCTCTTAAGTTTGTAACCCGCATCAACGGATATTAACTTAGCAAATTCTTCAAGTACTCTTAATGACTCTTCTGCCCGTTTTAAATTTGCAATCAATATATCTCTAACGTCATCCCTGGGTTTTTCCCTGCCTGGCAATGAAACATCCTTTCTGCTGTCACGGCTTTCAAGCAGCCTGGGATAAATGCTCTTTGCCAACCTGCTTAAATCATGCCTTATTCTTTTCAACTTACCATACAGAAACCTGTTATTTTCCGAAAAATGAACGATATCCTCTATTACCCGGAATGCTTCACGGGCACGATTAAGATTCGCATCCAATATTCTGTACTTAGAACTGTTTTTATTCATTTTTGTTACTTGGATTGATTGTTTTTCTTGCTGTTCTTTTCCGGAAGGATCCTCTTTTGCAGGAAATTCGTATATATTTCACCTTTCTGGAAATAAGAACTTGCCATGACCTTCTGGTGAAACGGTATTGTGGTTTTAATACCTTCGACAATAAATTCGCTTAGGGCCCTCTTCATGCGGATAATCGCTTCTTCCCTGTTATGCCCGAGTACCAGCAGCTTTGCAACCATGGAATCATAGTACGGCGGAATCGTATAATTTGAATAAACACCCGTATCAACTCTCACGCCGGGGCCTCCGGGTAATACGAATTTCGTTACGGTTCCCGATGAAGGCATGAAATCCTTAGCGGGGTCTTCAGCGTTTACCCTGCACTCAATCGCATGCCCCCTTATCTTAACCTTGTCCTGCTGGAGATTCAGTTTTTCTCCGTTTGCCAGGCGTATCTGCGTCTTAATTAAGTCAATTCCCGTGATAAGCTCCGATACGGGGTGTTCAACCTGTATTCTCGTATTCATTTCCATGAAATAGAAATTCTTTTTCTTGTCCAGCAGGAACTCAACCGTCCCTACCGTATGGTATTTAATCGCTTTCGTGGCGCGCGCCGCAATCTGCCCCATCCTCCTGCGCAGCTTGGAATCAATCGCTACCGAAGGCGATTCCTCGACTAACTTCTGGTGCCTTCTCTGTATTGAACAATCCCTTTCAGGAAGGTATACAACGTTTCCGTGCCTGTCCGCCATTACCTGGAACTCTATGTGTTTCGGTTCGTTGAAATACTTCTCAAGATATACTTCATCATTGCCGAAAGCCGCCTTGGACTCGGTCTGAGCCATAATGATGGCATTCTTCAGGGCCTCTGAGTTTTGAACTATACGCATTCCCTTCCCGCCGCCGCCCGCGGAAGCCTTGATGATAACCGGGTACTTTATCTTTTTGGCTATTTTCAACGCATCCCTGACATCCCTTATCGCTCCCTTGCTTCCCGGGATAACGGGTACTCCTGATTTTTCCATCACCTTCTTAGCCCTTATCTTGTCGCCCATTTTCAGGATTACTTCTTTTGAAGGCCCGATAAACGTTATATTGCAGGATTCACACACCTCGGCAAAATACGTGTTTTCAGCAAGAAAACCGTACCCCGGATGGATAGCGTCCGATTTCGTTATCTCCGCCGCGCTGATAATATTGGGTATATTCAGATAACTTTCAATGGACGGACCCGGTCCGATACAGACACTCTCGTCCGCAAAAGCGACGTGAAGGGACTCCGTGTCCACCTCGGAGTGGACTGCAACGGTCTTGACTCCGAGTTCCCTGCACGCCCTTATTATCCTTACGGCAATCTCACCGCGATTTGCAATTAATATTTTTTTGAACATTTATTCCCCGTAAACCTTTTTACTTTGAAATATACTGTATCAGGTCAACTGTCCTGTTGGAATAGCCCCATTCATTGTCATACCATGAAAGAACCTTTACCATATTCCCTATTACGGTCGTTGACAGACTGTCCACAATTGAAGACTTCGGGTTGCCGTTAAAATCTATTGAAACCAGCGGTAGTTCACAGAACTCAAGGTAATTCTTCATACTGCCTTCCGCCGCTTTCTTCAATGCCGCATTGACCTCTTCCTTCGTGGTTTCCTTTTTCACCTGAAAAACAACATCTACAAGTGAAACGTTCGGAGTGGGAACCCTTATGGCAAGGCCGTCTAATTTGCCTTTGAGTTCCGGAATGGCCAGCGCTATCGCCTTTGCGGCTCCGGTAGTTGTGGGAATCATCGAAGCGCTTGCGGTCCTTGCGCGCCTCAAGTCCTTGTGTGGAAAATCAAGAGTCACCTGGTCATTGGTAAATGAATGAATGGTTGTCATTAAACCTCTTTCAATCCCGAACTCATCCAGTATCACTTTTGCGACAGGAGCAAGACAGTTCGTGGTGCATGAGGCGTTGGATAAGATGTTATGTTTTGAACCATCATACTTGTCTTCGTTAACTCCAAGAACTATGGTCAAATCCTCCCCTTTGGCGGGGGCACTTATAATAACCTTTTTCGCTCCGGCGCTAAGATGTTTGGACGCGCCCTCCCTGTCCTTGAATATGCCGGTGGATTCAACCACAACGTCCACCCCAAGGTCCTTCCAGGGCAATTTCGAGGGGTCTCTCTCGGAAAGGACTTTTAAACTCTTTCCGTTTATTACTATAGTGTCATCCTTACAGGATATTTCCGCGTCAAATGCCCCGAACGTCGAATCGTACTTCAAGAGATGCGCAAGCGTTTTTGCATCCGTTAAATCGTTAACGGCCACAAAATCGATGTCCTTTACTCCTCTTTCAATTGCCGCGCGGAACACAAGCTTTCCAATCCTCCCAAAACCATTGATGCCTACCTTAACTCCCATGAATAACTCCTTTCAATTTAAATAATTTATTCGTTGCATTATATTTAATCAACCGTTAAAGTCAAGTAAATAATTGATAATTAAACAATAATCGCATTTTGCCCTCTTTTATCTCCCATGGGCAAGGACAATGCCAAACACTTTTTTCGCTCCCGCGTTTTTCAGTGATTTCGCGCATTCGTTAAGTGTTGCTCCCGTAGTGCATACGTCATCAACAAGTAAAACATTCCTGCCTGAAAACAGTTCGGGATTTTTTACCCGGAAAGCATCCTCTACGTTCATCGTTCTTTCCTTGCTTGACAGGCGGACCTGCGAACGGGTATTCTGAACCCTTACCAGGTTATCATTAGACAACACTTTTGCGTGTTTTACTAAAATCTCTCCTATTAGAAGCTCTGACTGGTTAAACCCTCTTTTTGACCTGCTCCTTTTATGAAGCGGAACCGGCACAAGGATATCGATACCGCTAATATCGATTCCGCCTTCAAGGCAATCAGCCATGATGCCGCCCAGGGGCCGCGCCATATATTCCCTGCCCCTGTACTTAAACAGGTGTATGCACTCCTTTATCACCCCTTCATAGGAACAGCACGCATATATATCATCCATCCAGTACGGCAACGGAAAAACCATTCGCCTGCTGTAGGCAATCCTGCTCCAGCACCCGTCGCATATTCTTCTATGGTCATCTGCTTCAAGCAGCTTGCCGCAAACACCGCAGGCCAGGGGAAAAATAAAATTTAATATTTGTTTAAGCAACTTCTTATTTACTTTTTCTCTTCAGGTTTATTTTGAATCTTTTTCTGTCGCCTGAAATAAGTTTTATTTTTTTCTCGTACGGAATGTACCCTGCTTTAACGACTTTAATCATGTATTCCTTCGCTGTCTTTGAAACCGTTCCCACGACAATTTCTTCAGGGGTTTTTCCCTTGTAATAACCGTTAACGAACACCTTGGCTTCAGACGGCTTTGACGTAACCCGGAGAATGGCTCCCGATGATTTCATGCTTGAAGAAACCGGTTTTTTCGAAGAAGATTTCACTTTTTCCGGCCGAAGTTTATCCCTGTCTCCCGAAGTTAAAAGAAAAACCGCTACAAGAACAAGGAAAATAATATTTAATACCAGCCCAGCCAATACTATGGTTTTTTTCAAATCCCTAATCCTCTTTGGCTTCTTCCGCCGACCCGCTGAGTTTCACCAGGTAGCCGTCAAGTTCCTCCATGATGTTCTTGAGGTTTTCCATCCGCGAGGAATTGACATCAATGTTTGATTTCAACTTGTCAATATTTGACTTCAGCCCGTCAATGGCTCCGCTTAATTCTTTTACATCCTTACCGTACTTTTCAAACAATTCATCCTTGCCCAGCGGCAGTTCATCCCTGCCCTCAACCATCTGCTTATTATCCTTCTTGATTTCATTTATCATATCTTCAACGTCTTTGAAGATATTCAGCATTTCGGTAACCGAGGATTCCAGAAGGGAACCGGCCTTATCCTTTCCTTCGGACTCCACCGGGGTTCCCCTTGAACCCAGCAGGGCAATTATCCACAGGACAAGGTTAACGATAATAAAAACAACCGCCAGTACTATTATAATAAGAGGTACGTTCATAATGTTTTACCTTTCCATATTCTACAAAACTTTTACGTTCTTTTCAACTAAAAAAAGGTCTTTGGGGTCAGGAAGCTGGGGTCAGGTCTTGAATTCGGGGACACGTACCTAATTATTTGTTAAATAGTGTTGTTTAAATAATTAGGTACGTGTCCCCAAATTCAGCTTTCTTAATTCAGACCTGACCCCAAAGACCTTAAAATTGGAATGTCAATTTCCCCCAGCCGTTAAAAGAGAAATAGTCATTCCTGTCAGTTGCGCAGTCATATAACTTAAACCCTAAACCGAAACTCACCAGAAGATTGGTCCCCTGGTCGTATTCAACCGTCATCGTTAGAAACGATAAAGTAGTGTTTATTTTTGATTCCGTCCTGAGAAACGGGCTTGTACTGATTCTCACGTTAAAAAGCGTGCCTCTTATCCTGGCGGTGCCCGGCAGAGCCAAGCCTATCTTTGACGGCTGAATACTCGTATTCATATCAAGCCCCAGGTTGAATAATTCATCATCCTGTTTCAGGTTCAATGTCGGATTATCCTCATCCTTTTCTCCGGTGTACTGCCTGACTTTATTATAGGAACCCTTAATGATAAACTGCCAGTTGCCGAACAACCTGAAGTTAATATTGCCATTATAAGTATCGTTATTCCCCTGCCCCGACAGTATACCCGACTGCCTTGTACCGCTGGTAGTATTTACATATTTAAGCCATAAATCAAATACCCACAATTTGCACCTTGAATCTATGCTGATGGTGGTACTCGTGGAAATTGATATATCCCTGGTTTCGTTGCTTTTTGAGCTGTAGTTAATAATAGTCTGCGCGCTCTTTATTCCCTTGCCGAGAACAGGGAACCACTTAACCAACGGAAACTCTTCAATATTTTTCACAGTAGCCTGAATGCTCCTGGTAGTGTTATTTTTCTCAGAAAGCGTACCCTCGTCCTGCCTCTGATTTCTCAGGACACTGTACTTGCCCCTTAACCTCGCCCCGGTAATCAGGGACAATCCTTTCCCCAGGTTAATGAAGCTTAGCGGGGTCCAGGAACCGTCAAGGTTAATCGTGTCCTGCATGCCGTACGATTTCAGCCTCCCGTTTTTAATATCCTCATTGTGCACTATTTCCTCATCCTCTATCCATCTTACGGGATCAAACCTTGGAATGTTAATATTACCGGTAGTAGTAAAAAAATCATAGTTTTTATCGACATCCTCATGGATATCCCCGTCATTGAATTTATACTTGCCGTTCACGTTCAGGTCTGAAACCAGGTTGGAAAACAGTTTTATCCTGCCCACTAACGGTATCGCCTTTATAACTGACGCCGCCTTGAGCCGCAAACTTACTTCCCCCGAGCTGGTCCTTGAAATGTTTTTGTACTTCGTCAGCGAACCGTCGGTGGGTATCCTATAGTCCTCCTTGTTCCTTATCGAATACTTCGCGGTTGGCTGGAACCAGGGAAACACCTTCACGGAAGTGTCTAAATTCACGGACTCTTCCTGTAATCTCAGCTCTCTATCCTTTAAATTCTTTTCTTCTTCCAGTGACTTGAAGGAATAAGAAACGTTAAACGGTATTTTCTTTATGAATTCGGTTTTTATATTCAATGAATAATTCCTGTTCCGCTCGCTGAAATCAGTGATACTTTCTCCCAAAGTCTCCCTGTCTGAACGCCCGTAACTGTAGCTGATTGACTCCGGCAGGAGGTTGAATATCTTGTGAAGTTTGAACAGGGGTATGGGGAAAAACCTTATGGGAAGCGCGTAACTGCCGTCTATCCTGTGGGAATTGGCTTTTTCTTCTTTCATATCGGAGGAGTACCAGTTGTTGCTGCTGCTGTAATTATAATTGACCCTCGGCAGTTTGGGCACTATAAAACTTGCCCCTCCGTTCCTGTTTATCCTTGTCACAACTCCTTCTTCATAACTGCTTACAAAAGTTTTTACGTCTCCCGGGATAAATGATTCCACGGGGGTAGTAATTTTGCTCCTCTTGAAACTACCGTTAACCGGCAGAAACTTCAACCTGTCGAACCTTCCGTTTACGGAAACATCCTCACTCTCCTGGCGGGTGCTCGGTGCGGTGATGGTTGAAAAATCGCCTTCTTTCCCCTTATAGGTACCGCTCAGCGAAAACCATTTCGGAACTCCGGTATTGACCGTAAGACGCGCTGCCCTGCCCTCCCTTTCCCTTGAACCGCTTAAGTGTATTTCATTTATCCATAGCTCTCCGGAGATAGGGGCTCCCTTGTTGTTGATTATTCCCATTTTAATCTGTGAAATACTTAAGAATGACGGGGCGCCTACTACGGTCCCGGTGCCTTCTGTCACTCTGAATTCTCTCGGCTTCAGTTTCAACTCATTCTTAACATCCACCATGTCTATTTCTATGTATTTCCAGCCCTCCCAGTTCAGGTTAATACTGTATTCATAATAAGCGTTTTCAGAACCGAACTGCATAAAAAAGGTTCCCCCCGCATCTGAATCGCTTTTCCTGTAAACAAAAAACCCTATGGATTCATGCCCCGTGAAGTCACCGTTGTTTAACTTGCTTAAGGTATACGCCGTGTCTCCCGGCTCGATTAGGGTGTACTCAAGCGACAGGGACTGCTCTCTTATGAGCTGACCGGGCATAACATTGTAATCCTGGTACATTTCATTGTAGTACCATGTTCTTACGGTCTTTTCTTCGCCGTCTATTGTAATTTTCGTGTTCTCGTCTGTAAACGATTCATATTCAGGGTCGTCCTCGTTGTTAATGGCATCCACCGTAATTGAACCGGTGCCCGTGGAAACCGTCACTCCTTTTTCCCACCTGTTCCCGGCGATTTTTAACTCGGCAATCTTAATTGAACCCTTCCCGCTCACTCCCGTGAGCGTCAACCTCAGGTGCTTGATGTTCGTCCAGGCAGTGCTCGTACTGACGTTAAGGTGGAACGAAACCTTCCTCCACCCATCATCCTCACCAACCTTAACATCCTCACCAACCTCAGCACCCCAAGTCACTGTTGTGACCAATACACCCCCGTCATTTAAGTCATAGTCCAGTATGCCGTCGTTGTCAATGTCCTCCGTGTCCAGCCTGTCTTCCACATTGTAAACATCATCCCATCCTTCAAACTCCCATCCCACATCCTCTTTCTCGCTCAATATGTTATCATTCTCACCGGCGTCACCGGGCACGCTGCGGCTCAACCCGAAATCCTCCGTATCAAGATTACCGTCGTTGTCCGCGTCTTCATCTATGTTTCCCAACCTGAACCGTAGAACTTCACCTCCGTAATTCCCTTGGATATAACATTCCAGGCTGGCTTTTCTCGTGTAGTCGGCGCCTGATTTTGATATTGAATAAACCATAGACGCCTGCTCGCTGTCACTACCCATGTCATAATCAATTTTCAATACCTGCACCCTGTCAAGCTTGCTTATTGTCGCAACGGTCGTGCTGATGTTGCCGAGAAATTCGCTTTGAGACTCCGAATCCCAGGTAAAGGTAGATGATGAAGACACAACCGAGTTGTCCGGGTTCCTGGCAATCCTCCATGAATCTTCGTGCATTGATACGCTGTCTATAAGTTTTATTCCCTCCATGTTATCAACTATGGCTTTGCCGAAAACGTTCGGATTTTGACTGCTGTGAGCGTACTCGCCCGATATCGTGGTTTTCAGGGGAAACTTATCGCTTTCAAGCTTCAAGCTTGAATTAACGTCATAGATTAACATCGAAGAGGGTATGGAACCCAGGTCAGGCGCGCTGATAGGCCTGGGCGCGCCGTCGGAAATCAAGGTGCCCTTTACGGAAAACTTATCCGAAGGCTTAAACTCCCCCCATAAACCGAGCAGGTTCTTCTTTGCCGCGGCTCCCCATGGCGCGTACTCGTAGCTTATCTCAATCTGGCTGTCTTCCGTTATCTCATCCTCTTTAAAGAAGGTAATGAAACCCGAACCGTATTCAATCATGTAATCCTGATCCTTTTCAAGCTGTCTCCCGTTTAAAAGAACCCTTTCGCTGCCCTCTATCATGTTGAACCTCAGGCTGTAGGTCTTCTTCCTGTGGAAGTACTCCACGTATATAATATGCTCATGATCTGTATTCGGGTTGATTATATTATTGTAAATATCAGGATTGCCCAGGTAAGTATTAAAGAATTCCTCATCATTGAACCTGAGGATACCTGCGTCATAGTCCATTTCTATTTTCTGGTAGATGTCACCTATCGTTGTTATTTCATTACGGTCCTTATCAAGGATTTTTACTATAAAATCCCTTCCTTCAACTCCGCGTGAAATTTTGGTAGCGCCGAGATTATAATAATTCCTCAATTCGTTGTTCAGTGTCTCATCCTCGTTTTTTATTACTTTTTTGTAAGTCGCGCCAACCTCGCCTCCTTCATGCTTGTAGTAAACGGCTATAATGTCATTATCGCCGATTGTTTTCTTGAAGGTTATAATGCCCTCCCTGTAATTAATGTAGTAATCCCTGCCGGGCACCTGCTTGTTAAAGAAACCGTAATAGGTAGTCCCGCCCTCCAGCTCCACCGTCATGTTGTAATCAATGCCGGGGATAACGGGAATGTTATTGGAAAGGTCCTTGTCGTCGATATAAATTTCCTCGCCCGATACCGGAAGGACCGTGGCGGTGCTATCGTAAATCTTGTAGTACTTTCTCCTCATATACGAGTAATCGTTAATGTCTTTGCTTTCAAACGTGCTCTTGCCGGTAAACTTCTTTACTTCGGGAATACCCTTGCTCTGTGAACCTATCGCCATGAACTTGAGTTTCTTGTACTGCCCGCTTACCTTACCGCCAAACAGGCTCTTCTTACTGCCCCTGTATGAAACGAACTCTGAACCCGGCAGTGAAAGGGTCACGTCGCCGAATGCCGCCTCCTGCACGATATCGTCGGGCTTCCCCTTATAGACAATCGAGATGTCCTGTTTTTTCTCGGATTCGCTGTCATAATCCACGTCGACCTTTATCCTTTCCCCCACCGTGCCCTTTATCTTGACCTGCGTCCTTTGTTCCATCTTTGGCTCAAGACTTTCAGTATAATCCTCGTCCTCTTCCCTGTTATAATACTTTTTGTAGTCTAAAAGCAGTTTAATATCCTGCCTGCCCGTGATGCTGAGCTCCGATTCGTAAGGAAGCTCTATGACGTCAATCAATCCCCCCTTTTTAGGGGCGGCGCGTTTCAGCTCCCTCACAACTTCTCCTTCCTCCGCCGGCTCCTCTATTTCTTCGGTAACCTTAAAGGTCCCCTTCTCCTTTTCAATCCTCATGCGTTTCCAGTCGCTCTTATTAAACTCAATTAATCCCATGTTTTTAAGAAAATCATCGAGTTCAGTGATTTTATCATTTTCCTCCGCCGCAAGATATCCGCAAAGGAACAGAAAAACCAAAGTTAATCCTAATGTTTTTATATTTTTAACGCTCATTTTTATTTTAGTTCTGAGGCTCTTTAAACCCCTTGAACCCATAGCATCTCCAGATATCGGTTTTTACTATAGGTTCCCCGTCATATTCATAAACAAACACCCGGTCTTTTTCAACCTTCTCGAATGCCGGTGAAATCTGATAGATGTATCCTTTTTCCCTGTGTTCTTCAACAAAAACAGCATCCTGCCCGATTACCTCCTTGAAGTCCTGCCAGAACCTGTATGCCTCTCCCCCGACTCCTCTTCTCTGGCCAATACAATAAACTTCAGGCTGGCCTTCCATATGAAATGCCATATAGCTGGACAATGCAAATCCCCTGCATATTACGAATGTATTGTTTTTCCTGCCCATACCGGCCCTGACACTGCTGACGCTTTTACCGAGGTCCTTGTGCCAGCCAGCAAGAAACCACGCAATCCTTTTAGTCGAGGCATTTTTGATGAGCTCGAAATCAGGGATGAGTTTCGGAATAAGGGGGATACCGTATATGGCCGCTGAAAATATGACGTTCCCGGCTATTAGAAGCGTTAAGAAAACGGACAGTTTCTTTTTCCCGGCTTTGTTTTCCATCTCCCTGAATATCACTACGCAGAATAAAATCACTCCGGAAATGTACCCCGGGATAGGCCATTGCGGCCCCGTTCTGTCAAAGAAACTCCATACCCCGAAAAAAGACAATATAGTCAGGGACATCACCGACAGGAACAGAAACACTTCGTTCCTGCTTTTCACTGCCTTAACAACAGCCCATACAAACCCTATAAAAAACAGGGGCGAGACAAACAACATCTGGCCGAGTATGTATTCAAGAAAGAATTTTATTTTTATCGTCACCTCGGGAGAACGGAACCTTCCCGAAAACAGATTGAATGAAAAGTTTGACCATTCGTTGGAAGCATTCCAGATTATGACAGGAATCATCATCGCAAAACATATAGCCAGCATAATATACGGTTCTTTCTTTCCCAGAAGATACCTCTTCTGCTTTGAAATTACCAGGTAGACAAACAGAGAGATGATAATTATTACCGCAACGTATTTTGAAAGAAGAGCAAACCCCAATGCCGCGCCCGACAAGTACCAGTAAACATTATTGCCTTTAAACAGGGAAAGGTACAGCAGGTATAAGGAAAGCGTCCAGGGTAGAATCAATACAATATCGGTTCCCAGCATTACCGATATCACGGCAATAAACGGCAGTGTATTCAGAATAATGACCGTAAAAGCGGCAGTTTTGGAACTTGCGGAGATTCTCCCGGTAATCATGAAAACGAGAATGGATATAAGGAGCATAAGAATAACTCCTGTCAACCTTATCGTGAACACGCTGCTGCCGAAAACGGTAAACAGGGCTATAAAATACGCAATCATCGGAGGCATGTCCTGGTAACACATCGCGGGGTGTCTTGACCACTCCCAGAAATACGCCTCATCCGCTGAGATAGGTATTAAATTAATATACAACATCCTGAATAAAGTAACAAGTGATAAGAATGATACGGTAATAATAATCCATTTCTTTCTGTCTTCCATCTTTTCCATAATCTTCTCCCGTGTTCAAATTATATGTAAATAACCTTGTTTTGTCAAAATATTCCGCGCAAGCGCCTGCTCCCCTTCATTCCATGTATTTATGGAATTATACCCTAATATATCTTATTTGTCTATAAAATATTATAGTGTAGCGTTACTTAAATAGCTTTACATATGCTGAAAGTATTTTGTTTCAGCGTCAAGGAAC
>JAUXDE010000022.1 GCA_030618495.1 Clostridia bacterium | reverse complement strand
ACCCGAATATGAGGACGAGTCCATAAGGGTACTTACTGCGCTGGCCTCCTCTTTCCAATCAATGATTTCATTCGTAGCAGTGTCGAATCCATGGTTGACTTTACAGTAGTTGTCAACGTCCTGGAACAGGTAGAGCCCAATGCCTTCGTAGTCCTGGTCCGGCGTTCCCTGTACCCTGACCTGCGCAATGAAATCATATCCTGGGGCATTTATTGACAGCAGAGGGGCAGGGTTGAGCGAATCCTGCCAGAAACTCTCACTGGCGTCCATTGTTATGTACAGCTGTCCCGCCGATACGCCCCAGCTATCAGGCATGTTCAGCTGGTTGTACGAGCCCGTCTTGTCGGTTGAATAATCATCAAACCAGTAAAAGGTATCTGTTCCGCTTGATACCGCTACCGCGGAACTATTGCCATAATACATATTAATATTAGTGCTCGTATATCCTGTTAGTGTAGATACCCTTACCCAGAACCCCGTGGGAGTAGTGATATCAGGATCTATCCAGTAACTCATTGTTGATATGTTAACATCCGCAAACCTCAGGTCACTGTAATCCGCTTCAAGTCGCTCCAGGGATATCAGGTTGGCGGTATCCACATCCGTTGTGCTTATGAAGAACTGGTAATCGTTTACCGTTTCCGTGGAATTGTAAATATACAGCGCTTTGCTGTAGTCCCAGTCTCCCGGGAATGCGGCATGACCTGTTGCCGTGAATGCAAGAACTCCAAGTCCTGCCAATAACGGTACAAGGACTGAACGCACTGTATTTAACAATGGTCTCAGTACTTGCATATATTCAGTTGTTTTACTACTGCCGCTTTCCGACATTTTATCCCTTTCCTACTTCAGTTCCGCATCCTTGTGGTCATCTATTACGTTCTTTATGGTATCAAGAGACAATCTCTGCCTGCCTATCTTCTTCACTAACTGTATCCTCTTAAGAGTATCCTCGCTGTCAAAAAGCTTCTGGCCTCCCGGTGTAGTATCAGCTACCTTAACCAGCCCTATGTCCGTGTAATACCTTATAGTGGAAATCCTTACCCCCGCCAGTTCAGCCATCTTCCCTATTTTTATCAACTCCGACATGCTAATCTCCTTTCATTAAGAAATCTTTAACGCCTGTTTTTATTCCTCATGCCAATGCAGTCTTTATCTGGTTCAAACTCTGCCGGCTTGTACTGATTTCCTTAATCAAGCCAATCCTTCTGAGCGTCTCATTCCTGTCATAAAGCCTGTAACCGCTTTCCATCGTTTCCGCAATGCTTAACAACCCCACTTCAGTGTAGTGCCTGATAGTGGATTGCCTTACTCCCGATTCCCTTGCAATCTCCCCAATCTTCAACAGTCCATTCTCCAATCTGAATCTCTTTGTCATCGTTTGTCTCCTTTCCGAAACTTAAAGTCTACTGCCTACTTCATGTTTTAGTCCAAAAAAAATCTCTTACACTACGCCATCTGAGCAACTATCTGCGAAAGAGTCAATCTACTTGAATTCACTTCTCTTATCGTCTTAAGCACTCTCACTGTTTCATCCTTATCATAAAGCCTGTAACCGCTTTCTGTCGTTTCAGCAACATTTACCAGGCCAACTTCTGTGTAGTACCTTATTGTTGACTCTTTAATCCCCGATTCCCTTGCAATCTCCCCAATCTTCAACAACCCGTTTTCCAGCCTGAATTTCTTTGTCATTTTCTTTCTCCTTTCGTTCTGGATTCATTCAACCCACATAGATTAAACATAAAGTCTACTTCTTGCTTCAGGTTTTGATTCAAAAAAAAACACTGAACCTCTAAACAACTTCCTGCTCGTACCATTTCCATCTTTTTGTATTTAACTGTTCTCATGGTTGCCACCTTAAATAATTAAAGTCTACTGCTTACTTTATGTTTTACACCAAAAAAAATCGGCTGTGCCGACATTAGTTAGCACACCCGATCTATTTATAGCGATATAAGTATTCCCTGCATATATCACTACTACATAAAAAAGCATAGACTAAACAGCTTAACTGCATTCTCAAATAATCCTCCTAGGAAGGATCCTAAAGTAAACAGCATACTTTATGTTTGTAATATACCATAAGCTCATCATTTTGTCAAGTAAATTCTATGTAAATATTCAAAATGGGGAAAGTACTGCTTAAACCGCTATTGTTAACACTACAAAAGATAAAGAGGAACTATTATTGTAAAATGTAAGCGAAAAGTGATACGCCTTGGTATAATCCTGTCTTGGGCAAATTTAACAGCTATTATGAAAGGATGACCAAGGTAGATAAGATTACATTATTGAGTGTGTCAATATTCGATTACAACCGTATATCAGGATTCCATTACATTTTACACCTGCCGGAAACTCCAATACTAATCACTCCAATAAAATTGCCAGGGTCAAACATATTAACAAAAAAATTGAGAATAATATTTTTTACAATAAAATTACTTTACATTTCCAATTATGTGTGATATACTTCATATTGATATATGTACTAATATCCTTGACCTGAAATTACTTAAGGACTAAAACAAAATGGCAAGAATCCTAATAGTTGATGACGAAGCAAAACTCAGTAATATGCTGTCCTCCTATCTATTAAAAAATGGATATGAGATATCAGAAGCATCTAATGGAGTTGAAGCATTGATAGAATTGAATGAGCTTCCACCCGATTTAATAGTGCTTGATGTTGAAATGCCGGGAATTGATGGCTATGAGGTCTGTAAAAGAATCAGAAAAATTGATAAACATAAATATTTACCGATATTAATGACATCAAGAATAATTACTCCGGAAGACATCTCAAAAGGAAACCAGGCCGGGGCAAATGATTATATAACAAAACCTTATAATTTAAAGAACATTGCTAAAAAGATAGAGAACCTATTAAAAAATGATTGAAATTAGAGATAATGATATTAAAACAATTTTAAAAAACCTGGACTATATATACGGCGCAGTGTCTATATTAAATGATTCCAAAACTCATAAACAAAAGAAAAGAGATGAAATTTATAAAAAAGTATTGAAAAAAACAACTGATTCCATTAAAATACTAAACAAAACCATAGGAGTTAAATACTTATAGCAGATATTATAACAGGAAATAACGCAGGATTCGATTAGATGGTTATTATAACTTCAAGGTAAGTGGGAACCTGTGGAGTGTGTCAGTTACTTGAGGCGTAACCTGTAAGACCTTTCTATGAACACAGGCTTATTTGACTGTTTTGCCTGTCTTAATCCACCGTCGTCCATATCCCCTTCTCTATTAATGTACTTGCACTTATCACTTACGATTTCAGCTGTCCGATTTATGAAGTACTGCGGCAATCCTTTATAACCTCTTACTGCCTTCTCAAAATGAACCACTATTGCCTCATCGTTCATCCTCTCGTATATCGCAAATGCTTTTAATTCATCATTTATGAACAAACCTATCCCGCTTAGCCCAAGGGATTTAAACTCATTAAGAGAAGTCTTGAGCGCGCTGGCTTCCCTATTAATCATTTTATTATCGCAATCCCCCTTCTCTTTATACCACTGCTCATTCAACTTGACACAGTCCTTTATCAAAGCTTCCGAACAGTGCCTTACCTCGACTCTATCCCCGGAATATTCTGCTTTGAATTGTTTAATGAGGTTCCTCTTCTTCGAGAACTTACTCCCCTTAAGCTCTGCAAGCTCCCGGGATAAATAATAATAATTACCCCATCCCCCGTCCTCTCCAATCTCAAAGAACTGCTCCCATTCATCCCTGCTGAAAACTTCCAATTGATGCTGATCAATACATAGAAATAAATCTATGCCATTCCTGGCGGCAATTACAGACAAATCTTTAGGAGTAAGCTCCCTCTTTAGACAAATGGGCTTCAACATTGCTGTTCTTCCTGTCGAGAATTTCTCAACAATAATAAATAAAGTATCCTCTTCAACCCTGTACCTGTATTCATAGCCGCCCGTATTCCATGCAACATGAGTTGAAAAGGTGTACTCGGAAAACCATTGTGTTGTTTTATTGTAGAATTCCTGAATTATACCCTTGTCTTCAACTTCAATCTTCTTATATTCCATTATTGTTTCTCTCTTAACTCCCGCTATCCCGGACCTTCTGTTTATACCTCATTGGCGCATATCTTTTCATCCTGGAAAACCCCAGGCCTTCCCAGAATCCGGTTGTGCCCGGGTTCGCTATCAGTACTATCCAGTCAACCCCCTTTGATTTCAGGTGCTTCAGCAGGGCATTGACTATTTTCTTTCCGCCTCCCCTGCCCCTGTGCGCCTTAATAACAGCAACATCATGGATGTAGGCATCGCTTAATCCATCCGAACTGACTCTGCCGACACCAACCAGCCTCCTGCCGTAATAAAGGCATGCATAAGCATATGTCTTCTTGAACGCCTTACTCAAAACCTCTTTAGCATTCTTAGAGCACTTCCACCACTTCTCGGCCATGTATATCTCAAGCACCTGGTCTACATTGAAACTTGCATTAATCTTTACCTTATACATAATTACCTCTTTGGATGTTATCCGGAGCTACATCTCCGATGACGTCAACTATCCTTGACATTTAGTATCGTAACATATGTTTCCAGGCTTGTCAATCCCGGCATATTTATTATTTTATTCATTTATTTTCAAAATCCAGGAAGGTATTTTAGAACTTTACTTATAATCAATGTATTTTTCCGGACTCAGGTGAAACAGGAGGGAGAATTGAATCATCTAAGATGAGAAACAATTGAAAGTTGTCTCCGATTAATAATTTTAACATCGTCGATTCTTCAATATCCATTCTTTCCAAAAAGGATCCTCTATCTTAATTTTTTTTCCATTCTTTTTTATTAATGTTCCTAAGGCAATTAATTTGCTTACTACGCTGCCGGAAGTGCTGGCTGACTTAATCCCGTATTTTCTTATGAATTCTTGTGAAGTGGGATTATGATTGCCGGAAGCAATACCTATAATGACTTTTCTTTCGGTATTGCTTAAACTGCCCCACCATCTCGAGTAATCTGCATGATGTTCTGTTGTAATTTGGTCAACTGCTTTATTTATCACCCCTTTTGTTAAAATCTTTTTATCACCCAATAAATAGATTTCATGACACAATTGTTGGGTATAATAGGGTTGGCAATCAGTAAAACTTAGAATGTCTTTTACAATATCACGAGTATCTATTTTTTGCGAGGAAAATCTTTTTATTACAAAATCTGAAAATTCGGCTTCAGGTATTTTGTGCAAGTTAATATGGCGTCCAAATTTATAGAAGGGATTCTTTTTATTCTGGAATATTTCCCGTATCATACTTTCTTGACTTCCGATGAAGATATACGTTATGTTTTGATGATATTGAAATATCCCACGCATTTTTCTTTCAAGCACAGGAGATATCCTGCGTATTTCCTGAAATTCATCAAAAACAATTACGACTCTCTTTTTCATGCTTACAGCAATTGTCTCAGGAAGCTGGAGGCTGTCTGAGAGAATCGTTGAGAGGTCTTTTTTCTCAGTATTGAAAGATACGGAGATTTCATTTGTTGTTGGCTGAAGCTGAATATAGGGTTGTATCTTTAGATTCTTTAAGTAGTGTTTTATTTTTTCATATTTACTCAACGATAAAGCATTTTTAACATAGTAATTAGCCAGGTCTACTTCATCCGCAATTAACTCCATATTAATCCTAACCCATTTCACCCCGCTGGCTTTAATTGCTTCATTCACAAGGCTGGTTTTACCATAGCGGCGCGGGCTCATAAGCACTATGTGTTGGCCGGCCTTTATCTCAGAGACTATCTCTTTTATTTCATTCTTTCGATTAGTAAAGTACTCTCCCGTTACTACATTACCAAATCTAAAGGGATTCATCGTAAACCTCCTGTTTTTAATATTACGACATATATCGTTACGATAAGTATCGTAACATATATTGCCATGCTTGTCAAGCCTTGCTTATCATTTTTTCCTTGAAGCCCAGGAAGGTATTTCAGAACTTTACTTACAACTTATTCCATGACTTTCTAATGCATTTCTTGAAGTCTTTCTGCTAACATATCTTTACATATGCTGGAAGTATTTTGATTCAGCGTCAAGGAACGATGAGTGACGCCGACGATGGACAAAAGACGACAGTCCTTCGACAAGCTCAGGATCTGAGACCCTTCGGGAAGGACAGCATTTGGACGTATTCTGCGTCTTTCCTTGAATCCGCCTTAAAACCTGCCCTTCATATGTAAAGCTATGTTAGACTCACCACACTAGAGTATCAAACACGGATACTCCATTTAAGAAAAAAATAACTATGTTGAAACCTCTATGTACTATTCTTTCTTACCGAACTTCAGTATATACCTCATGGATATAGCCAGGTCTCTGGCCTCAACTAACATAGTTGAGACAGCCAGGGACTCCGTGGGTATCCAGGAACAACCAAAATGCAAATTGATTCCGTCATAGCTGGTAAATATACTCCACTTCTCCTTTATTAGAGTAGTAATGCCTGCCAGGCCGTACAACCGGTCAAAACCGGGCATCAACAATGCAACTCCCCCGTTAATCTGCAGGGCAAAATCTTCGCCAAACTCCCAGCTTTTTAGAACCTGCATAAACAGGGATTGATCGCTGCCGCCTGTCCTTACGCTCCCTGTTCCGATTAACAACCCGGGTTTCCAGTCATCCTCCTCTTCCTTTAACGGCTGAAACCTGATACTCCATACAGGTGTTGTAGATTTAAACGCATATCCCACCCCTATATCCATCCATGGAAAAACACCTGCCCGCAGGTTTATTATGTATGTTTCTTCCGCTCCATAAGGAATAGCAATATTTGAAATTATCAAGTTCCCCACCGGCACCAGTGCCCCGGTAGCATCGCCTGTCCCTGAACAGACAGGGCAGGAAGGGCCGCATTCCTGGGAAAGGGCCTGCGCAGTTATCAGTACTGACAGTAATAATAGCATTAATAATGACACAAAAAAACTTCTTTTTCTAATTCGCATTAAGGACTCCTCCTTTATCAATTATTATGGATTCTATGAAACCTATGTAAACTCTATTCCTTCACCCACCCGTATAGTGTGGGTATTACAAACAGGGTCAGTACCGTTGATGATATTATCCCTCCCACAACTACAATAGCCAGTGGTTTCTGTATCTCAGAACCCGGACTGGTAGACATAATTAATGGTATTAATCCGAATGCAGTGGTCACTGTAGTCATTAAAACAGGCCTCAATTTTGAAAGAGAACCTTCAATTATCCCATCTTTCAAGCCTAAACCCTTTGCGTGCAGATACTTGAAACGGGATATCAACACCAATCCGTCCTGCAGGGCTATACCGAAAAGAGCAATAAAACCAATAGTTGCGGGGATACTCAGGTCCTGGCCGGTAATTGCCAGGGCAAAGACTCCCCCCACCAGGGCTAAAGGTATGTTGAGGGCAATGAGGAGCGTTTCTTTGAATGATTTAAAGAAACTGTAAAGCAGGAACAGTATAATGAACAGTGTAATCGGTATTACAACCATCAACCTCCTGTTGGCCGCCTGCTGTAGTTCAAACTGCCCGCCCCACGAAATAGAGTAACCGGGGGGAAGGGTTACTGATTCTTCTATTTCCTTCTGCGCTTCCTCAACGAATCCCCCGACGTCCCTTCCCCTTACGTTGCTCAGTACGGATATATACCTCTGGCCGTTTTCGTGGCTTATCTGCCTGAACCCTTCTACAAGCCTGATTTCTGCAATGCGCGACAGGGGTACCCTGTTACCGTCACTGCCGTATATCAACACATCCTTTATGGCTTCAACATCGTTTCGGTGGGACTCCTCAAACCTTACGAATATATCAAAGGACTTTTCACCTTCAAATACCTTGCCCGCCCTTATGCCCCCCACACTGCTCCTTATTATTTCCTGGACCCTTGATATGTTTATACCCTGCCGGGCCATCTCTTTACGGTCTATCTCTATATGCAGGTGCGCCTGACCGCTTACCTGTTCCACCCTGAGGTCGGCGACCCCTTCTATACCGGAGAGAACTCCTTCAATTTCCGCAGCTTTCTGTTTAAGCACTTCCATGTCGTAACCAAACAGTTTTGCCGCCACCTGTGCCCCTGCCCCACCGACCAGTTCATCCACTTCGTGCTGGATCGGCTGGGAGAAACTTATGGACACCCCGGGGAAGCCTTTAAGTTTCTCACTCATCCTTGAAACTAACTGCTCCTGCGTGCCCCCGGCCTTCCACGTATGCCTGGGATAAAGGTCAAGGGTTATACAGGCGTAGTCGGTATGGTGGACGTGGGGCCCCACGTCCCCGTAGCCTATCTCGGAGATTACCTGCCTGACCTCGCTGAACGTACTCAATTCCTCTTCAAGTTTTGCGGCAACCCTGCCTGCTTCATCAAGGGCTATGCTGGGGTCCATGTGAGCCAGCACGTTTATGCTCCCCTCATGAAGGGTGGGTACGAACACCTTACCCAGGTTAAAGAACACGCCTATGCCTAAAAGCAGCAGACAGGCAGTCACTATGGCTACCTTCTTACGCCTTGGAAGAAGGAACTGGAGCATTGATTTATAGCGCTCATGCAGTCCCTGCATGAACTTATCGCTCTTATCTCTGGATGGCTTTCTGTTCTTCACGGTGAGGCTGTAAAGGATGGGAGCAAGGAGCATGGCGTATATCAACGAACCTAACATGGCAATAGTTACTGAGTACGCCTGCGGCCTGAACATCTTCCCTTCCACACCCTGTAGAGTCCATATTGGCAGAAACACCATGATAATAATGGCAATGGCAAAGAACATCGGCCTGCCGACCTCCTGCGCGGCGGCTATGACAACATCCTTCATTGAAAGAGATTCAGAAGATTCCATATTCAGAGTATGTATCTTCTCAACCATGATGATGCTGGCGTCCACTATCATACCCAGCGCTATTGCCAGCCCTCCTAAGGATATCAAATCCCCTGGAATATGAAGAACCCGGAACATGATTAACGCAAACAACATTGAAAACGGCAGTGACAGTACCACCACCAGGGCGTTCTTCAGTTTGCCAAGAAAGACAAAAAGAACTATACATACCAGTATCAAACCCAGCCCGAGAGCATTCCTTACGGTCTTTATGCTTTCCTTAACCAGTATTCCCTGATCATAAAACGGTACTATGCTTACTCCTGAAGGGAGTATTTTATTAATCTTATCCATCTGCTTATTAAGGCGGCTTATAACCTTAAAGGAGTTCTCTCCATGAATCTTGTATATGCCTCCCACTACGATTTCCTTACCGCCATCCATAGAGGCAATCCCTCTCCTTATCGCCTGACTTATGCTTATATCCGCAACGTCCTTGAGGTATACCGGGCTTCCCCGGTATGACCGCAGGACTATGTTTTCAATATCAGAAACATCCTTAACAAGCCCGAGACTCCTTATAATCCATTCCTGTGAATAATTCTTCAGTAAACCCGCGCCCGTATTGAGGTTGTTCTCCCTTACCGCTTCAATTACTTCATTTATAGTAACATCATAGCGCAGTAGTTTATACGGTGATACGTCCACCCGGAACTGCTTTATATGCCCTCCTAAACTTATAACCTCCGCAACGCCAGAGACAGACTGCAGGGCCGGCTTAATAATCCACTCCTGCATGGTACGCAGCTGTGTGGTATCATATTCATCCCCCTTAATATAATAAGTAAGAATCTTACCCATTCCCGATGCTATGGCACCCATTTCAATGCCGTGAGACATATCTATGCCTTCGGGAATGCCCTCTTCAGCGCTGCCGAGCCTCTCAAACACCAACTGCCGCGTGAAATATATGTCCAGGTTGTCTTCAAAGTATACCTTAACGGTGGAAAGCCCGAAAGACGATAACGAACGGATACTCTTTACCCCCCGCATGCCCATCATGGACAGTTCTACCGGCCTGGTAACTAACTGCTCAACCTCTTCGGCAGCCATGCCGTTGACCTCTGCGAACACCTGCACCATGTTGGGACTGATGTCAGGGAAGGCGTCTATGGGCAGGTTTGACAGGGACATTATACCCCCCAAACATATACCCACAAAAGCTATTATCACCAAGAACCTGTTTTTAAATCCAAACTCTATTATTTTTTTAATCATATGGTGCTCCTAATGCGCATGACCATGACCGGTATCACCGGCTGATCTCCTCCTTAATTCCGACTTTAAATGAAAACTACCGGAACTTACGACTTCATCGCCAACCTCAACCCCGGAAACCACTTCTATATATCCCCCTTCACCGGAACCAAGTTCAACCTCAACCATCCTGTATTTATCTTCAGAAATTGGAATGAATACAACCTTCTTCCCCTCCCACACCTGTACAGCCGAACCGGGAATGGTAATTAACTTAGAGGCTCCGGTATGTGTTATGTATCCTTTCAGAAACATCCCCAGTTTCAGACTACAGTCAAAGTTATCTATATCAACCCTTATCTTAACAGCCCGGGTCTTACCGTCAACAATCGGGGAAATAAACGAAATCTTTGCAGGATACAGTTTGCCGGGAGATACCGATGTTTCCACCTTGATACTCTGGCCGGGCCTGATGTAACCAAGGTCTTCCTGGTATACATCAAAACTGGCTTTTAACTTAGACATATCCGCCATTGTAAAAAGAGAAGTATCCGCGCTTACCTCTTCCCCTTCCTCAACATGCTCTCCTATTATCATACAGCCTAAAGGTGATGTTATCTCCTTTGTCCTGCCGTCTTCGCCTTCAATAACGGCAAGAGATTCACCGCGTTTCACATGATGGTCTCCTAAACGGGCTTTCAGCTTCACCACCTTCCCATCTATATCGGAAGTGATATGAACCGGCTTCTCAAAGTCCCTTGCTATCTCACCTACTATGGTTATTGTTTTCTTAAGGTTCCTTAAGGAAACCTTTTCTGTCTTTAAACCAAGCAACTCCATGAAGTGAGAAAAAACTTCAACCACATCCTCACCGCAACTCTCCTCGTCATGGCCTTCGTGAGAAGCATGAGCATCGGTATGTTCACACCCCTCATGTTCATTCTTACCGGAACATCCAAAAAACAGACCTATACATACCAAAATAATCAACAAATGAAATCTTTTCATTACTTGTCTCCTTTAATGAGCGTGATTACACCCGTCATGTGAGCTATGCTGCTCTTTTTGCCCATGTGTGTGTTCCTCTTCCACAGCGCATCCGGCAAACAATCCTATCACAACAACAAAGATCACAACTACCATTAAAAACAAACTAATCTTCTTCATAATTCTCCTCCTGTTCTATTTTCTAATAATGCTAATTTTACCCGGTAATCCAGAATGGCTTCTAAATAATCCAGGTTTGCTTCTCTATATACCATTAAAGCCTCTAAGTAACTTAAAAAAGTCGTCTTCCCTTCAGCGTACTGGACCTCTATAAGAGATAACAGTTCACTTGCTTTCTTTACGGATTTCTTCATTAAAGCCACCTGCCTGTCAGCTAACTTAATTTCCCTATATACCTCTTTAACCTCTAATTCTATCCGGTTCTTAAGAGATTTTATCTGATGTTCTGTTTTCTCGCCTTCACTCTTAACTGCAGAAATCTCCCCTTTATTTCTATACCATAGAGGAAGGGGCATCTCCACTCCCGCGCCAAACACAAAATCCTGTCCTGTATCCCTGTCTGCTAAAAGACTGAATGTTGGATTTGAAAGCCTTTCTCTTCTTGCTAACTTAAGTTCAAGTCCTGAAGACTTGAGTTCCAACTTTTTAGCCTTAATATCCGCTCTTTTCATTAATGCCTGTTTAATAAGAGTATCTAAATCCAACTCTTTCTTAGAATATACGAGTTTATCAGTACATTCATATTCCTCATAAGAAGGCCTGCCGAATAAGAAGTTCAGTTTATCCTTATTGGAGGATATCTCTTTATCTGAGAGCATGATTTCATTCTGAGCCCGGAACACTTCAATTTCAGCACGCAAAAGTTCATTTTTAAGAACCTTCCCCACATTATAGCGCTGGGAAGTCCTGTCCAGGAAATTCCTTGCCAGTTCCAGGCTCTCAACAGAGAACTCTTTCTTTTTCTCGGCAAGTAATATCTGGTAATATACCTTCTTAACTTCAAAAGATACTTCCATCCAGACCGAATCAAGATTGCATTCAGATATCTCCTTACCAGTATCAGCAATCCTGCGGCTTAAGCCCCGCTTGCCCAAAATACTCAGTTCCTGGCTGAGTGAACTCTCTATACCGGAAGGGCGAAACTCAATGCCAAACTCAGGATTACTAATAGCCCTTGCTGAAATAATCCCTGCCTTTGCTGATTCTAATTCCTTCCTTGCTGTTATCACTTCTGAGTTGGAATCAAAGGCAATCTTAAGTACCTCCCTCAATGATAATCTTGAAGGTTCTTCAGCAGATGAATTAATAACTAATAAGATTATCAGAAATATTAGTACCTTAACTATCCTTAAATAGTATTTTTTATACATGTTATATTCCTTTATTAATAGAACTAACTAACATAAACAGAAAACTGCTAATTGATTAAACATTTAATAGAAGATTGGTACTACAGATAAGTAAACTAACAGGGTGGATGGAAAATAGTCTTGATTATGTCCTTCTGCTTGATTATAGAATAACTTGTAGGAATGAACTGAAATGAATCAGAAGACAGGAAACTCTCTCCACCTGTACAATGGAGCGCAGGTCCTACCTGGTGGCAATAACATTCGCAGTGGTTCTCCTCAACGCATTCATGGCATTCATGGTGACAGTTCTCTATCAGGCCATGGAAGACATTAAGAGATACAACCACGACTGCCAGTAAAACAATGATTTTTAAGTGTTTGTTCATAATTATCACTTGTTACCGTTAAGTATACCACAGAAACACGAAAAGGGCAAGGATTATTGTCGATTGAATTGAAGCAAGTACTGTTTAGAACCTTTTAAATAGTACTATTCCTTAATACTTCAGAGTGATTACCGGAAATAGCTTTACAACCTGAGCGGGCTTTACTTCGCCTGGGATATAATCGGAAAATATTGACCGGATTCCATTTCAAAAACACATTTATTTTACCAATCACTAGTCAAGCAGTCGCTTCTCGCCTTTTAAAGAACGTATCCCGGTGACATCCTGGGATACTTCTATAACCCCCTTGTAATTCCCACTGTCATCATAAACCGGGAAGTACCTTATATAAATGAACTTTCCACCTAATTCTAACCAGAAATCAGCTGATTTTTTCTCTTTCTTCCTGAAACTTTCCAGTATTTCAGTCACTACGTGCACGCTCTTGGGAGGGTGGCAATTCTGTACGGCTCTGCCTATAATCCCCGGACTCCTCGGAAATATCCTGTCAGTACTATCAGTATAGTATCTTACCTTGTCGTTTTCATCAACGAAAGTCACATCAAACGGTAAATTCTTCAACAATAAATTCAATTGCTCAGCGTTTAATACCCCCTCCTGCAGTTTAATTCCATCAGCGTTTTCTTCTTTTATCTTTTCCTCCTTACTATCCCTTGAAATGTTTAGTTTAAAGAGCCTTGCCTGCCATAAAATCCCCGGGTCAATCCAGGCATACCCCATTTCCTTCTCACCTTCATGAATTTTAATCCAATCTTCTTCAGTTAGCTTCTTTAATGCAACGGGAAATAATATTTTTTCTTCTTTGAATATCATGCCCTTTATATCTTTAATTAGTCCTTTAGTAAGTGTACCAATCTCTTTCATGTCATTTTCATTAAGAGCTTTATCAATCTTTTTGAATAAAACCCTTACTTCATCGTGTTTCCCCCACATAACCTTTGCGGGTCCATAAAAACCCTTTTTTTCAAGGAAAGGGAACAATTGATTTTCTTTTCTCAGGAAATGCTTATCTATTTGTTTTATCTTATCCAATCCTTTCCTGAAATTCTTTATTAAATTATCATCAGCTTTTCCCCGGGATATCTTCCTTACTAACGGCTTTATATCCTTGAGCATCTTCTTTACGGTTTTGTTCTCCTGTATATACGTATGAACCGGATGGCCCGGTATTTTTTCCAGTCCTTTGTTCTTTTTTCTTACTAACAAGGCCTCCTTAAATACCTCAACGTGAACATCGCACAGCCTCTGTATTTCCTCTGCCGGAACACCTTCATCTAATAACGCGCTTTCAATATCCGATATTTCTTCAGGACTTACATCCTTGATAATCTTTGAAAATTCCTTTTTTATTTCCTGTACTGCAGCTCCTTTATGCAATTTCTTAATAATTTCCTTAAGTTTTTCCTTTTTTTGGGAATTATTTTTTAATAACTCATCCATACAATTCTCCCCGTATCACTTTAACCTCTCTCGAGTAAACGCTGTTCATACTTGTATTATAGCAAATTTTGAGCAACTGAATGAATCTTTCTTTTTACCGTAAATATTCTTCGTGTTTTTTATTTTTAAAGTTCAGGAAGGTATTTCATGGCTTTATTTACAGCTTATTCCTTTTTAATCCGGCAGTACAATGCAGGTATAACAATCAATATGAGACAAAATATATCGGGATAAATGTTATTTGCCACGACCACCGCGGCCTTTGCCGCCAGCCCCTCTGCCTTCCGGCTTTCTCTTCCCACCTCTTCCTGGTTTTTCTATGTCCTTCATTTTGAATCTTTCTTTCTTTACCTTTTTTAATTTATCTTCTTTTTTCTCAGGCTTAGGTTTCTCTCTCCCTACAGGCTTCCCAACCTTTTCTTCCCGCGCTTTCATTTTAGCTTTGTGCCTTGTCTCAATCATAACATGAATTTCATCAGCCAGTTCCTTGCCCCTGCGGCCTGCTCTCAGTCTTTCCACAACCTGGCTGCCGAGAGTTTCAAGGTTTGCGCCCCTATCAACACCTTCGGATAAAGTCATACTAATATTTAAGGTTTCTTCGCCTGTTAAGCCCTGGTTAATGCACTCCTCTACAACTTTCCTGGCGTGACCTAACGGGACTCCTCTTCTTGTTGAATATTCAAGGGCAATGGATATTTTCTCCTGCTCTTCAGCGTTCCAACCTTTATTTTTAGTTCCTATATTGATTACTCTTTTAGTTTTAATTAAGTTCTTTTCCCATTCTCTTCTTGTTTTACTGTCCCAATCAGCCCGGCCCTGAGGCATTGATTTCCTCCAGCCTTTTTTTAATCCTTTTTCCCAGCCTTTTATTGGTCTTTTCCTATGACCCCTTTTCAATCTCTTTTTCTGTCCTGACGGCGTCTCGCTCTTTTGCCCGGTTCTTTTTCCTTCAGTCCATCCCTTATGTTTTCCCTCTCCGCCCTTGCCTTTTTTCTCGGTTTTTCCTGTTCTTTTCCCCTCACTCCAACCTTTGTGCTCTCCTTCATTGCCTTTTACTCTGGGTTTTTTCCTGGCGTATACTAATTCCATTGAACAGAATAGCAGCAAAATGGTAATCAAAAGCGTGACTGTGGTTGTTGTTTTCTTATACATTGAATCATCCTCCTATTTCAGGAAATATTAAACTATTTTCCTTATTTTTTCTTTATAATATTATAACACGTTTACTTGGTATTGTCAATCAGCTCACCCCACACGTCATCCAGTTTTATTACTGAATCCCCGGCATATACAGACAGTATCATAAGCGGTAAAATCAGTACTGTCAGTACTATGCTTATTGTAAGTTTTACTCCGGGGTTTATGGTCATTTTAGTTTCTCCACCAGTTCAATCAACGTTGGGAAGTAAAATATTACCAACACCGTCAATACTACGATATAAGCCAATCCCAGTAGTATTCCCGCCCAGGCGAGTTTCTTGGACCCTTTTTCGTCAATGGCTTCCTTTAAAGCCCACGTACCGAACAATATCGCAAGGGCCGCCTTCTCAATACCCAAAAGACTTATAAAAGAACTAATGCCCACCAACATACCAACCAGCGCCAACTTTGATTTGCCCATAATTTAATTACCTCCTATCAATCGTATTGATTCCCGCACTTCCCGCATACGCATTCCGATTGTACTCCCTGCGCCCTGGCGCAGTTACACAGCGCGCAGCAGCAGCCTTCGCATAAGTTTATAAGCGTTACGGGGTTCAGCAGTTTTCTTGATACCACTAATTTCTCAACAACCCTGGACGCAATCCCTTCCTTTACGTCCTGCCCCTTTGCGAAAAGAGCAGAAGAAAAGGAACCCATGTAGAAAACAATAATCAATATAAGGATACCCATTGCCGGGACAGGCAGACGGGCAAGGACAGGCAGTCTTATCCTCCCATTATCCGCGGATTCTTCCAGCCCCCTCGCCTTCCTCAGGACTCCGGCATTGAACTCTGCTGACGGTTCAATTGGTTTTTGCTGTTTGAGATATTCATCCTGTTTTGAGAGAATTGCAAGTTCTTTTTTGCAGTCGGGGCATGTTTTAAGGTGTTGGGAAACTGCCTGTTTTTCTTTTTCATCAAGTTCCCCGTCAAGATACGCTGGCAAGTTTCTTATTATTCTTTTACATTTCATGGTTTTGTCCTCCTACTATATTAAACAACCAAACCGTGGAAAAGTTATAGGGTAAACTGGAATTATAGAACCATTAAAAAGATTATCAGAAAATTATTGACAAATCATTGGTTATATGTTAACATATCATTATAGGTTAACACACGTTAACTTACAGCATGTAGTTAACATATACAATAGGAGAGAATTATGATAAAAAAAGACATACAATATATAACAATTCCAGAATTAGCCAAAATATTAGGGTTATCAAGAATAACTGTCTACAAGAGAGTAAAGAACGGACGTATTGATGCCACTAAAATAGGAAGAAATTATTATATACCTAAAAAATATATTGATATTATTATGGGAAAAGAATTGAGTGAGAAAGATAAAAAAGTAATCGATATTGCTGTAAAAAAAACTATAGCAGAGTATGGTGAAGTTTTAAGACTATTGGGAAAAGAATGAAGAGTATTATAGAAACAATCACTATTAAAGAAGTGGAATATATCTCTTTTAGAATGGCAAGAGAATGGATGTCATTTAATGAACCAATCCCTGATTTTTCTACCCGGTTTCCAAATATACTGGAAAGTTGTTTAGCAACACCTTTTCAGGGATTTTCCAACAAATCATTTTATCCGTCTCTTATATCAAAAACAAGCATGCTTTTCTATTTAATGATAAAAAACCATCCGTTTCAGAATGGAAACAAAAGAATTGCTATGACTACTTTATTTGTGTTTTTTTATAAAAACAAGAAGTGGTTGAAAGTTGATGTTCAAGAACTTTATGATTTTACAATGTGGGTTACACAGAGCCATCCACGGGTCATGGAACAGACCGTAAAAGCAATAGAAGTGTTCTTGAAAATTCATCTTACAACTCTTTAAGATTGTTAGATATTTAAAATTACTTAACGCATGAACAACAAAATATTAATTTCACTTGATACTGCAAGCGATACCGATTTAAAGGAAGCAGGGCATAAGGCAAAAAGTATCGTCCTCATGAAACGCATGGGCCTCCCGGTCCCCCCGGGATTCTGCGTAACATGTCCTGCCTATTCTGAATTCCTTGAAGAAAATAATCTTATCCCTTATATTAAAACCACCCTGGAGAAAATCAGTAAAGAGCCCCGCGAGGAAAAAGCAAAACTGCTTTCAGGCATACGCCAGTCAATTATGAACGCGCCCGTTACGGATGTTCTTTTTAAGGAAATTGAAAAGAAGACCGAATGCGTACTTGATGAACCGGAAGGTGTCAGGGAAATAGATGTGACTGCCGAAAGGATGAAAACCCCTTCGTTGACGCCAACCGGGGCAGGGTTAAATTGATTCAATAAAACTATGTGTATCCAGTATTACTTCATTAACAGCCTGACTGCCATTTCGTGTAATCTTTTATTTGCGACGGCAAAGACTTTCTTTTTTATTACCCTGGAATAGTATTCATTCTCAGTTTTAGTTAGTTTTTCATTGTTTATTTTCTTCATGAATATGATTTTCTGCTTTTTTGCGAATACCTGGGATAAAGCATATTCAAAATCATGATCATCTTTAACTAGTAAATATTTATCAGTATTCCGAGATGGATTAACATAATAATCATCGAAATGTTCAATTAACCTTTCGGTAGACATACTTTTCAGACTCCCAGGAAGAATTAGCCCCTTCTTTAAGCTGATATATATTTCCCGGAAGAGATTTTCATTAATATAATTAGAATAATTTAACAGTTCATCTAGTCCGGGTAAATTAACATACTTGATTTTAAATAATGCCAAAGACATTGTAAGCATATACTTAAAATGAGACCGCTGGGATTTATCCTGCA
>JAUXDE010000131.1 GCA_030618495.1 Clostridia bacterium | reverse complement strand
TTTTTTAATTGTTTAATCGGATGTTGATAAAGAGGAATTGAGGCATCATCACCCTTCCAGACATCAAATAAATCACCGAGAATATAAAGCGCGTCGATTTCTGAAGCATTTTCCAGGCAGGAACTATCAACAAAAAATCCCCGTGAAAAAATCACGGGGATATATTTTGTTCCTATTAGAGAATTTCCTGTTATTCCATTTCAGACTTGCATTTAATGCAGTATATGGCGTCAGGTTTTACCTTTATCCTCTTTTTCTCGATATTATTCTTGCATCTTTCACAGCTGCCGTAAGTGTTTTTTTCAATTTTATTCAGGGCGTTTTTTATTGAATCAAGCCTTTCCCGGTCTATGTCATTCAGCTCAAAAAGCAGTTCTCTTTCGGAAGAGTCGACCGCCTGGTCTATGCTGTCCCCCACATGATTCATGTATCCGTTACCGTTTTCCTGGTTTGCCCTGAACTCTATTAATAAATCATCCTTAAGCTGCACCAGGTTTTTCTTAACTTTTTTTAGTTCGGTTTTGTTCATTAATATCCTCCTATTCTTGATTAATGCTGTACGGAAACAACCCTTATCTTTTCAATCTTCTTATTGCGGTATCCCGGCAAAGAAACTTCTGACTTGTTCAAATCAATTAAGTAATCTACAATTTCATGAGTTATTCTTTCCCCCGGTATCAGTATCGGTATTCCCGGAGGATACGGTGAAATCACATCCGCGCTTATTTGCCCCTCGGAATCCTTAAGAGAAATCTTCTTTGACGGGAAATCCAGAATAACGTCTCTTGGCATAAGAACCATCTCGGTTGAGAGGTTTGGTATTTCAAGAGTTCGGCTAATCAAATGATTTCTATATTTTACATCAATTTCAGACAAACTGTCAACCAAATTCTTTAAATCATCTCTTGTTGTCCCTGTCCCGAGTATAGCTATCAGGTTGAACATGTCCGAGCAATCAACCTGGACATTATATTTCCTGTTCAGGATATTATTGATTTCATAACCGGTGAATCCTGTTTTCGTAACGTTGAGGGTTAACCTTGTCTTATCCAGCTCATATCCCTTATGCAAATCCTTCTGGCTGAAACAGTGTATTCTCTTCAATTTATTTATTTTTCTTCTTCCGAACATTGCATTGCTTATCATGTTATTAGTAAGAGTTTTTCCCCTTAACGCCATCTGCTTTCTTGCAAGGTCAAGCGTCGCAAGAGTGGGATAGGAAGGGCTTGTTGTCTGCAGCATTGAGACAATCTTTCTTACCCGTTCAACATCCACGGACTTTGAGTTGACATGAAGGACAGATCCCTGGCTCATGGCCCCAAGTGTTTTGTGGGTACTCTGCACCACCATATCCGCGCCCGCATCAATGGCCGACATCGGCAGGTCGGGATGGAACTTCAGGTGGGCGCCCCATGCTTCGTCAACCAGAAGTAGTTTCCCGCGTTTATGCACTATTCTTGCTATCTTTTTTACATCGGTACATACCCCGTTGTACGTCGGGGACGTTATAAATACCGCTGCGGCTTCGGGGAACCGGTCAAGTGTTTCTTCAACCTGCCCGGGTGAACTGTTAAGAAATATGTCCAGTTTTCTGTCCACTGTCGGCTGAATCCAGATAGGCCACACCCCGGAAAGCACTATGGCGCTCATTATTGACTTATGAGAACTACGTGATACGATTATTGAATCCGCGGGGTTGCAGGCGGCAAGCAGCATTGCCTGGTTGCCGACAGTGGAACCGTTAACGAGGAAAAACGATTCCCTGGCGCCGTAAAGGTCTGCCATGAGTTCCTGGGCATGCTTCATCGGTCCCGTGGGGTAATGGAGAGAATCCACTTCAGGAAATACCGTAACGTCCATCGCAAAGAAGTTCTTGCCTGTGAAATCCAGTAATTCCTTGTCTATTCCGGAGCCGTTCTTGTGTCCGGGCGTGTGGAATGACGTCATGTTCTTCCTTGCATGCCTGACAAGCGTGGAATACAACGGCGCAATCGTATGTTTTTTTCTTGCTTTCATTTCTTTAAGTGGCAAAGATATATTTTTTTTACGGTTTTGTCAAGAAAAAACCTGCAAAAACAGTTATAAACAGTTACGGGGACACCAACAACGTGTCCCCGTAGTCCTTTTACTATTCCATAAAAAAAGCGTTATATCCTTAAACTTATACCTGCAGAAAAGTACCTTCCGGGCAGTGGAAACTCGTTTCTTGTTTTATAATACGTGTCCAGGATATTATTTATCGCAACGAAGGCTTCATAAACACTTATTTTCTGGGTTATCCTGAAATTCAGAAGAAAGTAAGCGGGCAATTCTGTGCCAAATCCACTTGAGCCTCCACTTGCGCTCCACTGGCTTGATACGTACTTAGCGTTTGCCATCATCCGGGTTCCTGATTCCATGGATAACCCGATGTTGTAATTGAGTCTATGGGCGGGGGAATAATTCATAAGGACGAAATCTGTATCAAATTCACCCTTTCCCCTGCTGTCAAGCAGTATGTAGTTCAACCTGTGAGTTAGTCTTTCTGCCACAATATATTTCAGTTCAACTTCGATTCCCAGGTTATATGCAAGCCCTATGTTCTGCGGCCTGTATTCCTGCAGTGCCGGGTCAGAGCTCACGTCCGACCACTGTATCAGGTTGTTTATAGAACTGTAATATGCGGAGAATTTGCAAAGCAGGGAATCTTTAATAAAACATTTAAGGCCTATATCCCCTGACCAGGCGGTCTCCGGCAGAATGCCTGAATTCCCCTGTGTGTTCCATGCCGGACCATAAGCGGATACCGGATAGCTGACAAAAGGCGAATACAGGTCTTCAAAAGTCGGAGCCCTGAACGCCCTGCCCATGTTACCCGACAATTCAAGCGCTTCAGACAGTTCATATTCCAACAGCACGCTTGGATTAAGCTGATTACCGAATATTGAATGATAATCATCGCGCAAACCTATAGTAGCGTTCAGCCTGTTATACTCAAATGTTTTCTGCAGAAACAGTGATACATTAATAAGCCCCTTGTTTATTTCAGGAGTGTTTGTCGCCTGGTCAGTCCTCCTGAATATATCCCACTTGAAATCGCCGCCCATCACCGTATCATCTGAGATGTTTGCCTGTATGTCCATCCCTGACGCCACTGTCTCCGAAAGGGTATCAGTCCCCCATGACGGAGATACATAGTTCCTGGTTTCAAGCCGGTTGTATACCGAGGCTTTTATGGTTGAATCATTCTTAAGGGTATTCTCATAACTTAACTGGGAGTAGAGGTTACTGTCCGTCTGGCGGGCATCAAGCGAAGAAGCGGCTCTTTCAATTACACCGTCATAATCCGCTATGTTAGTTGTGTTGGTCCCGGGGACGCCAAGGCTATCATCGAAGTAATAAACCTTTGCTCCTATCTTTCCTTTTTCTCCAAGAGAATAGCTGGGCTTAAGCATCAGGCTGGTGTTAGTATAGTCGTTGTTAAGCCGCCATCCCGCGCTGTAATCCCTTCCGATATCCGCAAAAAGGTCAAACTTCCCTGAGGAATAATTAATTGAGGCGTTGTGGTTTCCTGTAGCAAAACTGCCAAAACCGGTTTTCACGTTAACTTTGCTGCCTTTCTCTCCCGCTTCCTTTGTTATTATGTTTATTACTCCTCCCAGCGCGTTTGCTCCGTACAGGGATGAACCCGCTCCCTTTATGATTTCTATTCTCTCAATCTTGCTTGCGGGTATGGCGCTTAAATCGGAGAATCCGAGCGATACATTGTTTACGGGCATCCCGTCAATCATGACAAGAGTCTGCCCTGAAGAGTTCCCTCCGCTTCGCAGGCGGATAGTCCGTTCGTTACCGAGCGTTCCCTTGTCGCCAACGTTCAGTCCGGCTACTTTGTCAAGCGCTTCAGCAGCATTAAACGCGCCCGATTCCTCGATTTCCCGTGAAGTCACAATGCTTACATTGGCCGGGAGATCCTTAAGCAGTAAAGGCGTCCTCCCGGCGGTTACCACCACTTCTTCAA
>JAUXDE010000014.1 GCA_030618495.1 Clostridia bacterium | reverse complement strand
GAAAGGAAGATATATATATTGATTAGACTGTTATTATCAGAATACATGGAATTATCTGCTGGGAGAGTAACAGGAGGCGTGTAAACAATATTTTCTTTAACAACTGCCATTCGGGTTCCGCGGTGAAGAACGCCATCATGATGAAAGACATGCTGGTTGATATTTTATAGGCCGGATTCTTCTTTAACCTTCCTGAATATATTTCTTAAATACTTATAACTGGGTTCCTTCGGAAAATCAATTGAATAAATTCCGTTTTTAATAATTTCTTGACATAGATGATTCAAAGTTGTAGAATCAATTCTTTGTAAAATATAAAAGGAATAATAACACATGGATGTATTGCTCATAGCAGGTATAATCATTGTTCTCGGATTCATCGGGGGCAAGGCAAGTAACGGTATGAAGTTTCCCGGAGTCATAGGGTATATTATAGCCGGCGTTATCATCGGCCCCTCGCTTCTGGGTGTTTTCGACCATGCTTTTCTTGCAAGGGCGGGTATCATAAATGATTTTGCCCTGGGTATGATTGCCTTTCTGATAGGAAGTGAGCTGAGGTGGGAAATAATCAAGAAGGCGGGAAAGTCGATTGTTATAGTTACGTTCGTTCAGGCTATAGTGACTTTCATATTGCTTGGCGTTGGTGTTTACATGTTTACGCGCAGTATCGCGCTGGGCCTTATCTTCGGGGCGCTTGGCGTGGCAACGGCTCCCGCGGGCACTTACATAGTCCTCCGGGAGTACAGGGCAAAGGGCTCACTTACGAATACTCTCCTTGCGGTAGTCGGGCTTGATGACGCCATGGCAATAGTGATTTTCAGTTTTGCCGTTGCGCTGGCAAAGGTTTCGGTAAACGGCTGGGCGTGCGGAAGTCTCTGGGCTATCTGCTGGAAGCCCCTGGTTGAAATAGTGGGTTCCATACTCATGGGAATAATTCTCGGGATGATAGTTGTTACTACGGTAAGGAAGAGGCATGACAGGAATGAAATTCTAACAATAGCCATTGCTGCCATCTTCGTCTGTTCGGGGCTTGCAAACATGCTTCACATGTCATTGATACTTTCCAACCTTGTCCTTGGCATAGTGATAATCAATATATCCTCTTTAACCGGCAGAAGGATTTCAGATTCGATTCAAAACATAGCCAACCCGGTGTTACTGTTCTTTTTCGTCATGGCCGGCGCGCACATGAATATAAAACTGCTCCCGTCGATGGGATTGCTGGGGCTGACTTACATTCTTGTCAGGATAATAGGGAAAATAGGAGGTTCATACGCAGGGGCGGTCCTTGGTAAAATGGAGGATAAAATTAAAAAATACCTCGGTTTCGGACTGCTCAGCCAGGCGGGAGTTGCCATCGGCCTTGCTATACTCATAGGCAGGGAGTTCGGGATTCAAAGCGAAATTGCGGTAACTGTTATCAGCGTTATTGCCGCAACCACAATCGTTTTTGAGATAATCGGAGCGCTGGGAGTGAAGTATTCAGTCATGAAGGCGAAAGAATCAGGTAAGGCAAGGCATTAAAACAATGGAATTACTGGTCATCATATTAAACAAGGTGGAGTTCTTAAATGATGTACTGCAGTTGATGGTGGAAGCTGAAATAGCCAATGCAACCATCTTCGACAGTGAAGGTATCGGGCATTACCTTGCCTATAAGGTCCCCGCATTCGGGGGATTGAGAAGTCTTATCAGCGATAAGAACGAGCATAATAAAACCATCCTTGCCCTGCTTGAAAAGAAGGAATCGTATGAAGAACTAAAGAAACTTATGAAAAAGGAGAATGTAGATTTCTCAAAGCCGGGAATGGGAATAATATTCTCCGTACCCCTCAATACGGTAATCAGCGCCGAAGAAGAGATCCTTTAGTATATTATTTCTTATCCGAGTATTTTCCTGCCAGTGAAACCACTATCCCGCTTAAACCGATAAGCCCGATTATATTGGGCACTGCCATGAACGCATTTGCTATATCCGCGAAGGACCAGACGAATTCTAACTTTATTTATATCAAACCCCGCATTGAAGGTTAAATAAAAAATGATTATACCCCCCGAGTTCTCCGTCAAATCTTCGCAGAAAACTGCCTGATATTATAGTTGACTTCAATATTTCATAAGAGTATAATTATAAAGCAGTTCTGCGAACTGCGTCTATAGAAAAGGGAAGAGTAAGGCAGCACTAAAATTCAGGGTTTACAGGAGAACAAATGTCAAGTTTTGGATGGATTGTACATAAAGTAATTCAAGAATCAAATATAATTTTAGAAGTTCTTGATGCAAGATTTATAGAAATAACTAGAGATATAAAGTTAGAACAAAAAATAAAAAATAGAAATTGTATCCTAATTACCATAATAAACAAATGTGATCTTGTAAAAATTGAAGATTTAGAACCTTACAAAAAAAAGTTGGAAAATTGTATTTTTATTTCAGCAAAAAAACATCTTGGTACAGATTTATTAAAAAAGAAAATAAATGAGATAATAAACAAAAAAAAGATAAGAAAACCAATTATAGGTGTAGTTGGATTCCCTAATGTTGGAAAAAGTTCTGTAATTAATGTATTAAAGGGAAAAGGTTCAGCAAAAACATCATTAGAAGCAGGTTATACAAAAGGAAAACAATTTGTAAGAATTTCTAAAAATATAATGATGATAGATACTCCTGGTGTTATTGATAAACAACAAACAAAAGAATCAGAATTAGTTCTGGTTGGAGCTAAAAATCCTTCAACAATAAAAGATCCAGATTTGGTTGTAATTAAATTAATGAAAATAAATCCAAAGATTGTAGAAAAACATTACAAAGTAAAGTTAAAAGTTAATAAAGAAAAAACACTAGAAGATATAGCTTTAAAATTAAACTACAAAAAGAAAGGAAACTTACCTAATATAGATAGAGTTTCAAAAAAAATACTTCAAGATTGGCAAAAAGGTAATATTTTATAAAATATATTTCTAAAAAGGAGAGAAAAAAATGCCAAATGTAACGATAGACGGGCCGAAAATTGGGGATGTGGAAATAAAAAGAGTGTTAGTCAATGAAATTACGGATGCTCTTGAAAAAGCTTATAAAATACCAAGAAATGCGTATGTAGTAACTATTAAGGAAAATCCACCCGAGAACGTTAGTGTTGGTGGTAAATTGATTATAGATATGAACAGGGAGTAGATGAGAATTTGGATTTCATTCCACCATGATTAAGTTCAGGATAGTTATTTTCATTAAAGGCTAGGGTTTAATATATTCCAATGCCGATGACTTCGGGCCCGACATGAGAACCGATAACGGCGCCAACGTTGCCGGTGATGATAGTTTCGTTGCCTATTTTTTCAGATAACGTTTTTTGTATGTATTTTGCCTCTTCCTCCATGCCGCTGTGAACTATACCGATTCCGTACTTGCATTTGTTCTTTTCATAACTGTTCGTTATCAGGCCGATTATTTCATCAACTACTTTGTCCTTGCCTTTTACCTTCTTGAGGGGGATTATTTCCCCTAGACCGTCCTGAATGGCCAGAAGGGGTTTCAGGTCCAGCAGGTTTCCGAAGAAACCCTGCGCTTTTCCTATCCTGCCGTTCTTGATGAGGTGATCCAGGGAACTGACGGAGAAGAATATCTTAATGCCTTTAATTTCCGGTTCTATTGTTTTTAAAAGTTCATCTATATTACCGGTGTCTTTTGCCAGGGATGAGGCCCTGAGGGCAAGCAGTCCCAATCCGAGAGAGGTGTTAAGTGAGTCAACGATTCTTATGTCAATGTCTTTTACCATCGGTTTTGCCATCTTCGCGGAATCCACCGTGCCGCTTAGTTTGGAAGATATGTGCAGGGATATTATTTTATCGTATCCCTGTTCGGCAAGTTTTTTGTAGAGCATCATGAACTCTCCCGGAGACGGCTGGGAGGTGGTTGGGAATACTTCGGAGGTTTTTAGTTTCTTTATGAATTCCCCGTGGGGCAGGTTCACCCCGTCAAGGTATTCATCGTCGCCGAAGAAAACCTTAAGGGGTATAACCGAGATGTTATTTTTTTCTGCCAGTTCTTTTGGCAGGTCTGCGGTACTGTCTGTTACCACGGCTATTTTATTCATTGTTTAACCTCAAAAAATCCCTGTGCTGTTTCTTCATGTCGTCAATCTTGATGCGGGTGGGTTTTCCGGATTTCCGGACCGTATCAAGAACGTCCTCCGGGTCGTTGGTATGGATATGTATTTTGAATATTCCCTTTTCAACTTTACCGAGGATAAGGGAATCCCCCTTATTGCTTATCATTGCGTTTATTGTTTCGGGCGCGGGAGGCGCATCGTTAAGGATGAATTCCAGGCAGAACCGGGTTTTTGAAGTAAAACTGGTTTTGGAAGCGCCTTTTATTGATTTTCTTTTTGCCTTTTCCCTGACCACGGGCATTCCCTTGATGTACCTGACAAAGCCTTCAATGAAGTAAACAAGCCCCAGCCCGCCCGCGTCAACAACGTCTGCCTGTTTCAGGACGTCAAGCTGGTCTTTTGTCATAGCAAGCGCCTTATGTGAATCGGCAAGAATATTATCAAAAGTATCCTCGAAGTTCTTCCCTTCGCTGATTGAGCGTTCGGCTGATTTTACCACGGCATCGGCAACGGTAAGGATAGTTCCGTTGACCGGATTGCTTATTCCGTTCCATGCCTTGTGGGAAGCGTTCCTGAGCGCTTCTGCGAAGTCATTAATACTTATGTGTTCAATGTCCTTAATCTTCTCGGCAAAACCCTGGAAAAACAGGGATAGTATTATACCGGAGCAGCCTTTTGCGCCCATGAGCGAGCCCTGGGCGGCAGTGTCCAGAACGCCACTGGCGGAGCTCCTGTCCGCCTTAAGGAGAGACTTTCTTATTGAATTAAGGGTGTTCTTCATGTTCTTTCCCGTATCGCCGTCGGGTACGGGGAAGACATTAAGCGAGTCAACTTCCTTTTCAAAGTTGTTAAACCAGTGTATTCCCGCGCATATTGCCTTGATAACCTCGTTGCCGGAGCCGTTCCATTCTAAAGTCTGTGCCATTTTGTTATTATACTTAATTGATGGATGTAGTCAACGCAAAAAATAATAGACATAAAACTAATGGTGTTCATTTTCTCTTGTGTTTACAAAGTAAAACGTAGTTATGCGTTCAAAAAGCAGGGATTGGGGAGCAGTCCCTGTCAGGAAAAAGGCACAATATTGACTGATATTTGAAAAGATAATAATAATTAATAAAATCATGAAAATAATAGTTAATATATATGTATATAGTTTATGCTTAATTAATTTTCTTTGACTTTGAATAATATTTTTAGTATTATACCGTTTCACTTTGGCGCGGTAGCTCAGTTGGTTAGAGCAGTGGAATCATAATCCACGTGTCGGGGGTTCAAATCCCTCCCGCGCTACTAATGAAATTTACGGGAGAAATAGTCTATTATAAGAGTACAGAATGATTAAGGAAGAACTAAAAAAAACTATTGCCAGGCACAACATGCTGAAGTCCGGGGATAAGGTTCTTGTGTCTGTTTCGGGGGGGCCTGATTCGGTATGCCTCTTATATGTTCTAAACAGCATGGCAACGGAAAAAGACCTGACTCTGAATATAATTCATTTTAATCATAACCTGAGAAAGAGGGAATCCGACAAGGAAGAGGAATTTATGAGGGGGGTGTCGGATAAGCTTAACATACCCATTATTATTCAACAGTTGGACGTGATGAAGCACATGGAGGAAAATAAATTAGGTATTGAGGAAGCGGCAAGAAACCTCAGGTATGCGGAACTTACGAAACTTGTGGGTAAACTGGGTATCAATAAGGTTGCAATGGGGCATACCGCTTCAGACCAGGCAGAGACAGTCCTTATGCGCATCCTGCGCGGCACAGGACCTGAAGGGCTTTCGGGGATTCCCGCTGTAAGGCCGCTTACAGAAGACGTCAAGATAATAAGGCCGCTTATAAACATCTTTAAGTATGATATAGTGGGATTCCTGCAGGACAACAGGATTTCTTTCTGTATAGATACTTCGAATAATAAGCCCATTTACTTCAGGAATAAAGTCAGGTTGAAATTACTGCCCTACCTTGAAAGGCATTTTGATGTTGATGTAGCCCGTAAACTCCTGAATGTATCCGATATTATCAGGGAGGAAAATGATTATTTGAACAAAGTCACTGACAGGGCTATGGGCTATATAGTTACTCATAAGAATAAGAAGATTTCCATTGATTTCAGAAAACTTTTAAAATATAACAAGTTCCTGCGCAGAAGGATTATATACAGGATTCTTGAAGGCAAGACGACGTTGAAAAATATCGATTCTGTTATAGAGTTTGCCGAGGCGGCAGGCTCGGGCATAAAGCTTTCTTTGCCGGGTTATGTTGTGAAAAAGGATTACAGGGAGTTGGTTTTTTCTCCTCCCGGCGAGAAGAAGAATAAAAGAGCTTTTCGCTGCAAACTGAAGTTTCCCGGGAAAACGAAACTAAGGGGGATGCCGGTTGAGTTTTCAGCCAGTATTAAGCGAAAGAAACCTGTTTTTGGCAAAGACAAGAACACTGTCTATTTTGATGCCGAAGAAATAGATACCAGCGACCTGACAATAAGGTCAAGGCGCGAAGGCGACAGGTTCAGGCCATTTGGCGGTAACGGCTCAAAGAAGTTAAAGGATTTCTTCATCGACGAGAAGGTTTCCAGCGACATGCGCGATGAGGTTCCTCTGCTTGTAAGCAGGAACGAAATACTGTGGGTTGTAGGCATGCGCCAGGCGGAAGACGGACGCGTGACCGGGTCCACTAAAAAAATACTTGAGGTAAAGGTGAATAACAAATGAAAAATAAATTCTTAAAAGGTATTTCATTATGGGTGGTTATAATCCTGGCTGCTCTCATGTTTGCGAATATGTCCACAAAAAGCAAACCGCCGGAGGATATATCCTACAGCGAGTTCAAGTCTTATATAAAATCAGGCAATGTAGAAGAATGTGAAATAGGCGCTGAATCCATTACGGGGACTTTTGTCAATGCCGCAGGAAAGAAGAATTCTTTCAAGACGGTTGTTGTGGCGGATTCAAGGCTGGTTGAGGAGCTTGACATGCTGGGGGTGAAGTACAGGGGCAAGAAGGAGAAGAACTGGCTTACTGCCCTGCTGTTTAATTTTGGGCCGATTCTTCTTTTTATCCTCGTATGGGTGTTCCTTATACGTTCAATGCAGGGCGGGGGCAAGCAGATGATGGGGTTTGCCAAGAGCAAGGCGAAGCTGCAGGATACAAAGAAAAAGAAGAAAACGACCTTTGATGACGTTGCTGGGCTTGATGAGGTGAAAGAGGAATTGAAAGAGATAATATCCTTTTTAAAGGACCCTAAGAAGTTCCAGAACCTGGGTGGAAAGATTCCCAAGGGAGTTCTGCTTTACGGCGCCCCGGGGACAGGCAAGACGCTTCTTGCAAGGGCTGTTGCCGGGGAGGCGGGTGTGCCGTTTTTCAGTTCAAGCGGTTCGGAATTTGTTGAGATGTTCGTTGGAGTAGGCGCCAGCAGGGTCCGTGACCTGTTCGGCCAGGGAAAAAAGAACGCCCCGTGCCTGTTATTCGTTGATGAACTTGATGCCGTTGGCAGGAGGAGGTTTTCAGGAATAGGCGGAGGGCACGATGAAAGGGAGCAGACATTGAACCAGATACTGGTAGAGATGGACGGGTTTGATACCAGGCAGGGCGTTATTCTTATTGCCGCAACGAACAGGCCTGATGTCCTGGACCCGGCGCTGCTGCGCCCCGGCAGGTTTGACAGGCACGTTGCCGTTACCAGTCCGGATATAAAGGGGCGTGAAGCCATCCTCAAGGTTCATGCGAGGAACGTTAAACTTGATAAGGATATAGATTTAAGCATTATTGCAAGAAGAACTCCGGGTTTTGTGGGGAGTGACCTTGCAAACCTTGTTAACGAGGCGGCGCTCCTGGCGGCAAGGCATGATAAGAAAACCGTTGAGATGGAGGAGATGGAGGAGGCGATTGACAGGGTAATGGCCGGTCCTGAAAGGAAGAGCCAGGTGATTTCCGAAAGGGAGAAGAAGATTATTGCTTACCATGAGTCAGGGCATGCCGTTGCCGCATCCATGCTTGAGGGGACAGACCCCGTTCACAAGGTATCGATTGTACCGAGAGGGCCTGCCCTGGGTTATACGCTTCAACTACCGCTTGAGGACAAGTACCTGATCACCAAGTCTGAACTAATGAATAAGATGACGGTTCTCCTCGGGGGCAGGACTGCCGAGGAATTGTTTTTTAAGGAAGTAACTACCGGCGCTGAAAATGACCTGAGAAGGTCAACTGACCTGGCGCATAGAATGGTCTGCGAGTGGGGGATGAGCGAGCGTATAGGGCCTATAACCCTGAAAGAAAGGGAGGGGGAGACTTTCCTGGGTATGGATATTGCAAAGGGTAAGGAGTACAGCGAGAAGATGGCCGAAACAATAGACGCTGAAGTAAAAAGAGTTGTTGAAACGTGCAAAAAAAGAGCAGGAGAGATATTGACAAAAAACAGGAGCAAATTGAAGAAACTGGCGGATACGCTGGTAAAAAATGAATCGCTTGACGGGGATGAAGTGGCGCGGATTTTGGGAATAGTGAAAAAGACGAAAAAAGAAAAACCCGCCGCCGGGAAGAAAACAGTACAAAAACGGAAAAAAGGCAGGAAATAAAAATTGGACAGTAAAAAGATAAAGGATGCCGTTAAGATGTTACTTGAGGCTATCGGAGAAGACCCCGGCAGGGAAGGGCTGAAGGGGACTCCTGAACGGATTGTCAGGATGTATAAAGAAATATTTTCGGGGTATTCCGCCAGCGTTAAGAAGCAACTTAAAGTTTTTTACGAGCATGAAAATTATGAGGAGATAATACTTGTAAAGGATATCCCGTTGTATTCGATGTGTGAGCATCACATGCTGCCTTTCGTAGGCAAGGCGCATATTGCGTATATACCGTTTAAAAATAAAATTGCCGGAGTAAGCAAGCTTGTAAGGGTCGTGGAGATTTATGCAAAAAGGCTTCAAATACAGGAAAGATTAACCACGCAGATTGCGAATATCATCATGAAGGAGTTAGAAGCCCGGGGTGTAATGGTCGTTATTGAAGCGGAACACTTCTGCATGACGATGCGCGGAGTGAAAAAGCCGGGTTCCAGGATGATAACTTCGGCAGTACGCGGGACTTTTCTTAAGGATGCGCGGACTCGTAATGAAGCCATGTCCCTGATAAACAATAAGTGATGGCAAGGTAGTGCTCTGTAACATAAATTACCGCTATTTTTGAGGCTATAGTCTTAGGTAAATTCAAGGTTTGAGGAAGGCGCAATGTGGTGATATTGTAACTGACGAAATAACGAAGAAGTTACCCGGAATGTAGCCTCCCGAAGGGCAAAGGGCTTTTGGCCTGTGCCTTTGCAACGCTCGGCTTACATACTCCCGGTATGTTCACCTCTCGTTGCTTCGGCGCGGCTCAAAATACCATTGCAAAAATAACGGGAATTTATGTTACAGAGCACCAATGATTTTAAACTGAAATATAACGGCAGGACACTGGATTTATCGAAAAGAACCCTGCTGATGGGGATACTGAACATTACCCCGGATTCGTTCTTTGACGGCGGCAGATATAAAAATATTGGTAAGGCGATTGAATGCGCCGAGCGCATGGTTCGTGATGGCGCGGACATTATTGATGTGGGCGGAGAATCTTCACGCCCGGGGGCGGCCCCTGTTTCTGTTGAAGAAGAGAGAAAGCGCGTTATACCGGTTATAAGGAAACTTGCCGGAAGAATCAGTGTTCCTATTTCAATTGATACTTATAAAGCCCGGATTGCGCGCGAGGCAATAGATGCGGGGGCGGGAATGATTAATGATATTTCTGCATTGCGTATGGATAAGGAAATGGTGAAAGTCGCCGCGGAATCCGGAGCGCCGGTGTGTATTATGCACATGCAGGGAGTCCCGAAGAACATGCAGAAGCGCCCGCGGTACAGGGACGTCGTGGAGGAGATTAGAAAATTTTTCAGTCAGCGCATAACTTTTTGCCTGGATAACGGGATAAATGAAAGCAGTATTATAATAGACCCGGGAATAGGTTTCGGGAAAACGGTTAAGCATAATCTTGAAATCCTAAAAAACCTTTATAAGTTCAGGTCATTCGGAAGGCCTGTTCTTATGGGACTGTCCCGCAAGTCGTTTATAGGAAAAGTACTCGGACTGGAACCGGACAAGAGAATGGAAGCTTCCGTTGCTCTTAACGTGTGGAGCGTGTTAAGCGGGGCAAGCATACTTCGTGTTCACGATGTACTTGAGACAAAACGGGCTGTCGGGATGATTGAATCTGTAATGAGAGGTGATAAATGCAAAATTCCTTAACAATCAAGACGGTAGAAAGCAAAAAGGATTTTAACGATTTTATTAATTTCCCGTATGAATTGTATAAAAACGACCCTGTATGGGTACCGCGGCTTAAGGTGGACGTTAAGCACGTCCTGGGAGACAAGAATCCCTTCTGGCAGCATGCGGATAAAGTATTATTCCTTGCTGTGAGGGAGGGAAGGATTGCGGGAAGGATTTCGGGAACGGTTGACTATAATTATATAAAGTTCCAGAAAGAAAGAGTGGGGTTCTTCGGATTCTTTGAATGCGTAAACGATTACGAGGTTGCCGGGGCCTTGCTTGACAGTGTGAAGGAATGGTTGTTGAAAAAGGATATTGAGAAGATAATCGGCCCGTTCAGCCCGTCCACCAACGATGAAGTTGCGTTCCTGCTTGAAGGATATGATTTAAGCCCTTACCTGATGATGCCCTACAATCCTCCGTATTATCATGATTTAATGGAGAAGTGCGGGATGAGAAAAGCCAAGGACCTGGTGGCATTTTCGCTGGGGCTTGATAATGTAAATATCCAGCGTTACAAGAAGCTGGAAAAGAGGATTATGGCGAGGATCCCCGAGATTAAAATTAAGCCGATAGATTTGGCTGATTATGAAAAGGAATCAAGGAAAGTTGAAGAGATTTACAATAACGCATGGGAAAAGAACTGGGGGTTTGTGCCGTGGACACATGAGGAGTTTTATGATATAGTAAAAACCCTGAAACCGCTGCTCGCTCCCGGACTGGCGCTTATCGCAACCGCAGATGACAGGCCGGTAGGTGTTTGCATAGTTGTTCCGAACTATAATACTGTTCTTAAGAAAATCAACGGTAAGCTGAACTTGCCGGGGATTATTAAATTCCTTTACTACAAGAAAAAAATAAAAGGAATGCGCATGATGGTCCTGGGGGTTGTGAAGGAATACAGGAACAGGGGAATTGAAGGGTTGTTTTTCACGAGGATCCTGGAGAGCAGCAGGAAGTTAGGTTATAAATCAAGTGAGGCATCATGGATTCTTGAAGACAATACTGTTATAATCCAGAGCGGATTGAAGCTCGGGGCAAAATTGTATAAAAAATACAGAGTATATGAAATGGATATCAAGCGCCAAACTACCGGAAGAAGCGCCGGAAGCGGCAGGGTGGTAGTTACGGGTATCGGGCCTATAACTTCCATAGGAATAGGGAAGGATGATTTCTGGCAGGGACTGGTAAACGGGAGAAGCGGTATTAACAGGATTTCTTTTTTTGACGCCAGCAAGTACAGCAGTCAGATAGCCGGGGAAATAAATAATTTTGATCCATTAAAATACATTGATAAAAAAGATGCGAAAAAAATGGACAGGAGCGCCCACTTCGCCGTTGCCGCCAGCCAGCTGGCTATAGAGGATTCGGGACTTGACCTGGAAAAGGAAGACCGCAACCGTATAGGCGTTATTGTAGGAGTGGGGCATGCCGGGAATGAACCTATACAGGAAGCTCACATCAAACTTCTTGAAAATGGTCCCCGTAAGGTTAGTCCTTATTTCCTGATAAAGATGCTGTCCAACATGCCCGCGGCAAATATTGCCATAAGATATGGCTTGAAGGGGCCGTCGACGGCGATAACAACGGCGTGCGCATCGGGTACCCATTCCATCGGGGACGCCTGCAGGATACTGGAGAGGGGGGATGCGGACGTTATGGTCGCCGGGGGGACCGAAGCGCCTATTTTACCACTGCCCTTTGCGGGTTTTTGCGCTGCGAGGGCGCTATCCACCAGAAATGATGAACCGCAAAAAGCAAGCAAGCCTTTTGACAGGGAACGTGACGGTTTCGTGATGGGCGAGGGTGCGGGTATCGTTGTGCTTGAAACCCTGGAACATGCCCGGGCAAGGGGCGCAAGGATTTATGCTGAAGTAGCGGGTTATGGAATGAGTTCCGACGCATTTCATCTTACGGCGCCGGCAGAGGGTGGTGATGGTTTTATAAGATGCATGCTTGCCGCTATTAATGATGCGGGCCTGAAGGCCGAAGAAGTGGATTATATCAATGCTCACGGCACTTCCACTAAATTAAACGACCTGAATGAGACACTGGCAATCAAGAAGGCTTTTGGCGAGCATGCCTATAAGATGATGATTAGTTCGACTAAATCAATGATAGGGCACCTGCTGGGGGCTGCCGGGGCGGTTGAAGTTATTGCAGTTATACTTACTATGCAAAACAAGATGATTCCTCCAACGATAAATTACAAAAATCCTGACCCGGAATGCGACCTTGATTACGTGCCGAATACTGTAAGAAAGAAAGATGTGAACGTGGTGTTGTCCAACTCCTTTGGTTTTGGCGGGTTCAATGCTACAATTGTCTTAAAGTCGTTTAAGTAATATTCTGCGAATACTCCCTGTACCAGCGCACGGTACGTTTTATTGATTCTTCGAAGGATACTTCCGTTTTATAGCCAAGTTCCTCTCTTGCCTTTCCGATGCTGAAATGGATATCATCTTTCAGGTGAGCAGCAAGGTATTTTGTAATGGGGGGCCTGTTCTTGAGATGTAATGTCCTGTAGATGAATTCCAGTATAGAGGCAAGGAGGCAGGCGATATTGCCGTTGATTGAATACACCGGTTCTTTAATACCCATCTCGGCAGTTAAGGTTTTAAAGTATTTCTTCCAGGTAACCTTGATTCCGTCGGTGATGATATAAACCTGCCCTATTGCTTTTTCATTAGCACCGGCCAGTATTATGCCTTCTACAAGATTTTCAACATAGGTATATGGGAAGAGCGCTCTTCCGTGATTAATATAAGGAAGGGTCCGGGTTTGGAGTGATTTAACCATTTTCAGGAAGGATATCCTGTCTTTTGGCCCGAATACGTCTCCGGGCCTTATAATGGTTACGGGGAAGTTGTATTTTTTGTAGAATTCCATTACGATTTTTTCGGCTTCAATTTTTGTGATGCAGTAGGATGATAATGCGGCTTTGGAGGGATAAGATTCATCTACATCCTGTTTACCGTGGCAGTCATGCACTGCAATGGAACTGATGTGGACAAACCTTTTTACTCCTGATTCATAGGATACCGCAAGAATATTCCCGGTTCCTTCCACGTTTGCCCTGCGGAGCGCTTCCATCGGTCCCCAGTCACTTGTAATTGCTGCCGCATGATAAACTATATCAATGTTCTTTGTTGCGATTTCGAGTGATTTCCTGTCATTCAGGCTACCGTATGCAGGTTCAATATCAAGCCCTTCCAGGAAAGTCAAATCACTTGTTTTCCTGACAAGTCCCCTGACTTTTATCCCTTTTTTAACAAGGGTTTCACAGAGGTTGCTCCCAACAAAACCGTTTGCTCCGGTAACCAGCGCGTTCATGAATGCTCCTAGAATAATGACATTATCATTGAATCCGTGAATATGCCTATAAACAGATGAATAAGAAGGGGGTACAGTATTGACCTGGTTCTTATTGCAAGGTAACCGAAAATTATTCCTGCCGCTATTGAACCCAGTATTTCTGCTTCAGGTTTGCCGATATGCATCAGGCAGGAAGGTATTGTTTGTATCAGTATGGCAGAAAGGTTTCCGAACTTCTCTTTAAGACCGAACAGCATATATCCCCTGAAAAAGAACTCCCAGCCAATATAATACAACATGTAGAAGAACTCTATTAAAAGGAAGGGTTTCAGCCTGCCGATGACACTTCGCGCTTCCGGATAAGTCGCCTGCATGTCCGGTATAAGCGCTCCGATTATAAGAATGGGGATAAGGACAACAATCGCAATGGCAGTAAACTTTAGTCCATATTTTACATCTCCAAACGTCACTCCGTATTTTTTTATTTTTTCCTTGAAGGCGTATTTTATCAGGATAAAGGGTACTATGAAAAGTAAAACAAATGCCATGAAATATTCGAACATGTGAGAGTACATGTCAAACAGGTCATTGTTAACCAGCGTATCAAAGCGCTTTTCAAAAAAATGGTGTTTTCCATGATACAGGTACAGGGTGAGGATTATTGGCACGCTTAAGAGGATAAGGGAGGTTTTCTTGCCGGATTCTTTAATCGTTTCCTTGATAGTCATTATGCTATATCTTGTGGTTGTTAGATTGGCATTTCGTAGAACCGGTACTTCTTGTAGATTTTAGCTCCTATTGCCATGTCAAAACCATTAATAAGTTTGTTATCCTCCAAATTCCAGCCGAGTTCGCACCATTGGAGTTTTTTACTCAAAACAGATCGTTCCGTTTCGTAGAAAAGCGCTGCAATGATGCCCGTATTGCGGAATTCCTTAATAGTTCCCCCGATTATACTGCGTGTCCCCTGGATCTTGTTTTTATAGTACATGAATTTCAGCAACCCAACGGGGCCAAGCCTGCCGTTCAATTTTTCCAGCACTTCATTGAGGTTTGGCAATGTAATGGATATCCCAACAGGTTTCCCGTCTATATCCGCGATTTTGAGAAGGTCGGGGTCTCCAAACATTTTTATGGATTTTGCCATGTGAAGCATTTCATTGTCGGTCATGGGTACAAAACCCCAGTTTTTCTCCCAGGCGGAGTTGTAGACCTTCATTAAATCTTCCACGTCCTTGTCGTAATGTTTAAAACTGAAAGAACGGATTCTTACATTCATTCTTTTTTTCATGCGGTTTATCAATTTAATAAATCTTTCAGGCATTCCCCATGAGGCATGCTTGAGCAAAGCCACAAGGTCCTTTGCTTTCTTGAAACCATATGTTTCAGCCAGTTCCAGGTAGTACTTCGGGGTGTATGGCATCATTACCGATGGTTTTAAATCAAAACCTTCAAGCAGGAAGGCGCATTCATCGTTAAGGCTGGGGCTTGCCGGGCCGCGAAGGTGAGTCATCCCCTTTGCCTTGCACCATTTCTTTGCCTCGTCAAAGAGCGCGCCGGCGGTTTGGCTGTCGTTGATGCACTCGAAAAATCCGAAGAAACCCATCTTTTCTTCATGGAATTTATTGTGGTTTTCATCGACTATTGCAACTATTCTCCCGACAGTTTCCCCGTTCTTTCTTGCTATGAAGATTTCTCTTTGAGCATGCTGCCAGAAAGGATATTTTTTTTCATTAAGGGTTTCTTTGACCTGCATTAGCAGGGGTGGGACCCAGTAAGGATTTCCCTCGTAAACCTTCCATGGAAATAGAAGAAAATCATTAAAGTCTTTTTTTGTTTCAACCTTGTTAACGATTACAGCGCTATCAGCCATTGACTCTCCTGTTCTAATTCAAAGTGCTGTTTATACTTTTTAGTATACCATAAAATATTAGTATTTGCAAAGAAAAAACTAATTAACGTGAAAAAAAGCGTTTAACCCGCATAATTCGTTTATAAAAGGAATGGATTGCGCGGCAGGGATAAAAGATAGCGGGAAATTAAAGGAAATTCTTATAGGACGCTAATTCCCGGTGGGGGCAAAGGTTGGCAGGAATGAGAATTACATTTTAAATTATGTCCGGTTGCCAGCAGTAAAAATGAAAAATAATATAATATTCCTTGACAAAATAAGTGTTTCATGATAATATTGTGTTAATGACTGACTGGTCAGTCATTATATTGGAGAGGACATGAGAAAAAAAGGCGCGGAAAGTCGCAGGAAGAATATCATTGAAGCGGCAAAGAAGATATTTTTTAAGAATGGTTACGAAAAGACATCGGTGGATATGATTGCTGATTCAATAAACGTCGCCAAGGGGACCATATATCTTTATTTTAAAAGCAAGCAAAAGATATTTGTTGCGGTTGCCATGGATATGCTGGATAGGTTTGAGGCGGTAATAGAAGAAGGAAAGAACAATCCTGAAGAGGATTACATTACCAAATTAAAAGCTCTTATTAGTTCAACCCTGGGGTACGTGGAAGCAAATGAAGAATTTTTTAATATATGGATGAAACAGTTCAAGAATTTAGGCAAGACTTTTACAAGGGTTCAGCATAATAAAATAATGGAGAAGCATCACAGGATTATGAAGATGTTGTCCGAGGTTGTACAGGAAGGGATAAATAAGGGGGTTATAAGGAAGGTAAATGCAGAAGTGGCAGGAGTAGTTCTTCTCAATATGGTAACTACATTCAGCAGGCTGGACCTGTTTTCGACTAATAACAGGATTCTTAATAAAAAATCATCGGAGATTATGGATATGTTCCTGAAGGGAGTGGGGAAATGATAAGGATGAAAGGTAATAGCCTGAAATACAGTTTGGCGCTTATTGCCATTTTGTTTATGGTTTCCATGAAGGGGACCGACGTCGGCGCGGAAGAGTTTACCCTTGAAAAAAGCATCAGGATTGCGCTTGAAAACAACCATGAAATACGCATTGCAGAAGAAAAGATACGCCAGGCAAAGGGGGTAAGGATTGAGGCTTTTTCCGGGTATTTGCCCAAGTTGAATTTTATGTCTTATATCGCGCAAAAGAATGAATCAAACATTGACCCTGCTTTTCTTCCCAGGGAATTTACCGCGATGATAGCTGATAAGACATATGATATGCAATTCAGTGTTCAGCAGCCTGTTTTTACCTGGGGTAAGATTGTTAATGCCAATAGACAGGCAGGGTTGGGTTATCGGCTTGCCGGGGAAGGATACCGCCAGGTAAAGAATAATTTGGTTTTAAAAGTAAAGAAAGCGTATTACGGAGCACTGTTGGCGCAGAAGATGGTGTCCGTATCCGGGGAAATGCTCAAGGTAACCGAGGCGCATTTAAAAGTTACCGAATCTTTTTACAGCCAGGGGAAGGTCTCCGGTTATGATGTTTCCAAGGCAAAGGTGCAGATGATCAACGTAAAAACAAATTTATTGAAGGCGCGCAACGGCAGACACCTCGCGCTTGAATTGTTGTTTAATACTATGGGAAGCGAGTTGAAGGATGACGTTGAGCTTACAACGGAAATGGAATACTCGCCCGTTGAGGTTGACTATGAGAAGTCCGTAAGCGAAGCCCTTTCAATGCGTCCTGAAATTGAGACGATGGAGTTGCAGAAGAAAATGTCAAAGATTGCATTGTGTCTCAGCAGGGCAAGCAACAAGCCAAACCTGGTTCTTACGGGGAATTTGGACTGGATACAGGGAGTCAGCGAGTTTGAAGATATATCCTTCAGTATAAACGACTGGTACCATACGTGGAACGCAAGGCTGGTATTGAATTACTCCCTGTTTGACGGTTTCCAGGCCATGGGAAAGGTAAGGCAGTCAAAGGCGCAGCTGAGCCAGGTGAAGATAGGCAGGGAGCAGCTTATTAACGGGATCAAGATGGAAATAAGGCAGGCATGCTTTAATATAAAACAATCCGAGGAATTAATACTGGCGCAAAAAGAGAACGTGGAATCGGCGAAGGATAACCTTAAGACAGCCCAGAAAAGGTATGAAGGCGGGCTGGTTTCAGACGTGGAAGTAAGAGACGCGCAGCTTGCCTTAAGCCAGTCAGAGACCAATTACTTACAGGCTTTATATGATCATAATGTTGCAATAGCTTCGCTTAACAAAGCGCTGGGAAGATAATATCTTCCCGGGAAAGGAGAAAAAGTGAAAAAGAAAAAGAAATGGATAATTATTGTTGCTATTGTTTTTGTCGGGGTGGTTGCCGCGCAGATGTTGAGGAACTTCGCATTCAAGGCTGAAAAGAAAAGCCGGAAACTGGAAGATGCGGCAATGGAGAAGATTGCTGTTCCTGTTTATGTTGCTGATACTGAAAGACTGAACCTCAATGAAGTTCTTTTCCTTACGGGAGATATCCGCGGCAGGTCAGAAGTTGATGTTTTTGCCAAGGTTCCGGGCAAACTGATCAAAAAGGTAAAAAGGGAGGAATCATACGTAAAAAAGGATACCATCATTGCCCTGGTGGACCGTGATGAGGCGGCGATGGATTATGCCCGGGCAGAAGTAAGGGCTCCCATAGCAGGAACCCTGACAAGGTATTATATTGATATTGGAGGGGCGGTGTCGCCCGCGGTGCCTCTTCTGAATATTGCCGACATGGATGAGGTTAAGGTAATTGTGAACATTATTGAGAAGGATATTTCAAGGATAAAGCGTAATCAGAAGGCAATAATTTATGTGGATGCATATCCCGCCAATCCCTTCACGGGAAGGGTGGATACAATGAACCAGGCGCTTGACAGGATGACAAGGACTGCCGAGGTAAGGATAATAGTGAATAACAGTGACCACCTGTTGAAGCCGGGCATGTTTGCCAGGGTTGAGGTAATAATCGATGAAAGGAAGGACGTGCTGGCAATTCCAGTGGAAGCCATTATGGGGGTATCGACAGAGAGGTACGTGTTTACGATTGAAAAAGAAAGGGCAGTGAGAAAGAATGTGAGCACGGGTATCAATGACGGGAAAATGATAGAAATTACCGGGGGTATCAGGGAAAACGATATTATTGTAACTGCCGGGCAGAGCAGGCTGAAGGAAAATGCCGAGGTCAAAATAAAAAACAGGCAGAAAAGTTCTAGTATATATTAAAGGAGTCATGCCATGAATATATCGGATTTATCGATAAAGAGGCCTATTTCAACCCTTATGCTGGTAATTGCGGTTATGGTCCTGGGGGTGGTATCAATGTCGCGTCTTGCGATAGACCTCTTGCCGGACGTCAGTTTCCCGATAGTTGCGGTTTTCACTCAATACGAGGGAGCGGGGCCCGAGGAAGTCGAAAGAATGATTACCGAACCGGTAGAGATGACCGTTAGTACGATTAACGGTGTCAAGGAAGTGAGTTCAAGCTCAAAAGAAGGGGCTTCAACGATAATAATCGAGTTTAACTGGGGAACAAACATGGACATGGCTGCCAATGATGTCAGGGAAAGCCTGTCGCTGGTTTCCGATTTTATACCGGAGGAAGCCGGTGAACCGATGGTAATCAAGTTTGACCCGTCCATGATGCCTGTTATGATGATAAGGGTTTCCGGAGACATAAGCCGTTCTGAATTAAAACGCTATGCCGAAGATGAGATAATTTACAAGATTGAACAACTTGACGGTGTTGCCATGGTAAGTACCATGGGGGGGCTGGACAGGATAATTCATGTAAAATTGAACCTGAGCAGGATGGAGGCGCTGGGGGTATCCGCTGACCAGATTGTAAGTATTGTAAGGATGGAGAACCTGAACCTGCCGAGCGGTTCCATTAAGAGCGGCAACAGGGAGGTTGTGCTGAGGACGGTAGGTGAATTCAGAAGTATAAGACAGATAGAGAATGTGATCATTGCCAGCAGGAGGGGGGTATCCGTATACCTGAAGGATGTTGCGGAAGTCTATGACGGTTATGAAGAAATGGAAGAAGAATTGAAGATGGACGGCAAACCCACGGTTGCAATGATGATTATGAAACAATCAGGGAGCAATACCATACAGGTGAGTTCCAGGATAAACAAGAGGCTGGAATTGATTAAGAAGGACCTGCCGGAAGGCCTGGTTCTTTCGCCGATTTTTGACTCTGCCGAGTTTATCGGTCAATCGGTTAAACAGGTGAAGCAGGCTGCCATGTACGGGGGATTTCTTGCCGTGATGGTCCTGATTATATTTTTGCGCAATGTACGCAGTACTTTCATAATATCCCTTGCCATCCCGGTATCAATTATAGGTTCATTCATATTACTGTACTTTACGGGGTTCAACCTGAATATGATGACGCTGGGCGGAATAGCTCTCGGTATCGGTATGTTGGTGGACAACTCAATTGTCGTGCTTGAGAATATATACAGGCACAGGGAAAAAGGCGAGAATAAGCAGGAGGCTGCAAGCAGCGGGACTTCAGAAGTAAGAATGGCTATAGTTGCCTCGACAATTACAACCATCTGTGTCTTCCTGCCCATACTTTTTGTCAGCGGGATAGCGGGAATGTTCTTCAAGAACATGGCATGGGCGGTGACGTTCTCACTGGTTGCTTCATTAATGGTTGCGCTCACGCTGATTCCCATGCTGAGTTCCAAACTTTTGAAAACAACCAGGAGGGAGAAAACGGATGGTGGCGGAGGCCTCAAAAACAGGATGCTGGATAAGGCGGAAAAGATATTTGACGCCATAGATAACGGCTATCAGAAGGTAATTATATGGGCACTGGAGCATAGAAAGACGATCGTTTTTGGTTCGTTTGCCCTGCTGGTTTTCAGCCTTGCGATGCTGCCTTTTGCAAGGATGGAATTCATGCCCGAAATCGACGAGGGAGAAATAAGGGCAACGGTGAAATTGCCTGCGGGAACGAAACTGGATATAACCAGGAGTGTTTGCGATGAGGTGGAGAAGGTGATTATAGATAATGTTCCCGAGGTGGAGTATACGTTCGTAAGGTCCGGCAGCGGAAGTTCAATGATGAGCATGATGAGCGGGTCCGGGTCAAACAGCGGGCAGGTTATAGCAAAACTGGTGGACAGGAAAAAAAGAAAAAGGTCAACCATAGAAATTATTGATGACCTCAGGAAAAAACTGGCAGGGAGGATACCTGATACAACAGTGTTGTTTACGGATGAAGAGAGCAGCCATTTCATGGGGATGAGCGGCGGAGCGGCAATAAGGATTAATATAACCGGTTATGACCTTGCTGTGGGGGCGGAATTTGCGAACAGGGTCAAGGACGTGGTTGAGAGCGTTAAGGGGACCAAGGAAGTCAGGGTGGACAGGGAAGAAGGCATGCCGGAATACAGGTTTGTTATTGACAGGGACAAGGCGTCGGGTATGGGGCTGAACATGATTCAGATTGCGAATGCAATCAGTACAAGCGTTAAGGGGAAGGTGGCGTCAAGGTTCCGGGATGCGGGACATGAATACGATATTTTTGTGCGGCTCAGAGAAGAAGACAGAAAGACAATTGAAGATATTGAGGGTATCATGCTGACTTCAATGACGGGGAGGCAGATATCATTGAAGAATGTGGTGTCAATCGACGAGTCGATCGGTCCCCTGAAGATCAACAGGAAGGCCCAGAAGAGAATAATAACGGTTCTTGCGGGACTGGCGGGAAAGGACCTCGGAAGCGTGGTGAAAGAAATCAGGCGGAAGTTAAAGGACGTGGTCGTCCCGGAAGGCTTTGCCCTGGAATTCGGCGGGCAGCAGGAGGAAATGGTAAAATCTTTCAAGGACCTGGGGCTTGCCTTTCTGCTTGCGATTTTACTGGTGTACCTGGTGATGGCATCTCAGTTTGAATCCCTGCTTGACCCGTTCATAATTATGTTTTCGGTGCCGCTGTCTTTGATCGGAGTTGTATGGATGCTGTTCCTGACAGGGTCCATATTCAACGTGGTTGTGTTTATCGGGGTAATCATGCTTGCGGGAATTGTTGTGAACAACGGGATAGTCCTTATAAGTTATATAAACATACTCAGGGAAAGAGGGATGTCGGTTAGGGATGCGGTTCTTGAAGGCGGAAAAACGAGACTGCGTCCCATATTGATGACGACCCTGACAACGATACTTGCAATGCTGCCGCTGGCAATCGGGATGGGAGAGGGGTCGGAATTAAGTTCTCCGATAGCAAGGGCGGTCATAGGCGGGTTGATCATTTCATCCTTGCTCACTCTTGTATTCACTCCGACTTTGTATGCTATTTTTGAAGAACGCAGAAAGAGACGTAGAGGTCACTAGTGTGGTGCTTCTAACATATCTTGACATATGAAGGGTCACAGATCCTGAGCTTGTCGAGGAGCAGCCTGTTTAAAATCATTCGTTATTGAGCAACAAAGTAACATAATAATCTTCATTCCACTGCTGAAATATCATACCCTGATAAACCCTTTTATTTATTGACTTACATATTATATTTTATTATAATCCCACAATTAAGTATGCCGGCGTAGCTCAGCTGGTAGAGCAGCTGTTTCGTAAACAGCAGGTCACCCGTTCGATCCGGGTCGTCGGCTTAC
>JAUXDE010000140.1 GCA_030618495.1 Clostridia bacterium | reverse complement strand
TATATAGTGGTACTACCGTAACCTGTAACCGTTGATATCTTTATCCAGAATCCTGTGGCGCTGGTTGTATCAGGGTCTATCCAGTAACTGAGCTCTTTGATATTAACATCCGCAAACCTGAGGTCACTGTAATCTGCTTCAAGTTGTCCCCCGGATATCAGGCTACCGGTGCCCACGTCTGTCGTACTTATGAAGAACTGGTAATCGTTTGTCGTTTCCGTTGAGTTAGTAATAGATAATTGTTTGTTGTACGACCAGCCTGTGGGGAATCCGGGTGGAACAATCACATAGAAACTCTGGGTACTGCAGTAAGTGCCGCTTGAGCCCCCGTTGTCCCATGTTCGGACCTTCCAGTAATACGAGGTGCCCCCGGAAAGCGCCGAACCCGCATATGTACAACTGATGACGCTGGTGTCAACCTTGCCTGAATTCCACATTTCACCAATATTGGCAGCAAGGCTCCCTGTGGACGTAGAAACCAGCACCCTGTATGAACCCTGGGTGTCTCCCGTGTTAGGGTCAGAGAACGTCCAGGAAAAATCAGGTGTCGTATCAGTTACATTGGTTGGATTGGTCTGCCCGTCGCATTGCGGAGTAAGCGGAGCATATGGCGGATCCATATCGGCCATAACGAAGGATTGCGCAGAACAGTAAGCCCCGGAAGAAGCCGCGGCATCCCACGTCATCACCTTCCAGTAATACGTGGCACTGCCGTTCAGCGCGTTTCCCGAGTACGTACAACTACTGACGCTTGTGTCAACCTTGCCCGAGTTCCACATTTCCCCGATATTAGCAGTAAGGCTTCCTGTGGATGTAGAAACCAGTACCCTGTATGAGCCCTGGGTGTCTCCCCCATCATTATCGGAGAACGCCCAGGAGAAATCAGGGGTAAAATCAGTTACGTTAACAGGGTTGGTCTGCTCGTCGCATTGTGGAGACATGGGGGCGTTTGGCGGGGTGTTTGGCGTATATGTAACCTCTACATATATTTGTGTTGCTTTTACATCAGCTCCCCAGCCTCCGACTTTATTGGATTCTGCTCCTGCTTCAAGATCGTCTATAGCCGTCCAGTCCCAGCTGCCCCCGGCCGGATTCGTCGCCCAGTTGTCGGTATATTCCGTGTACGTGCCATTCGTAGGCACTACTGTTGTGCCATTATAGGGTGACCCTGCAATTACCAGCTGGGGTATCATTTGCTCACTTCCGGTGCCCTGAGATGCCCATATTACCAGTTTTACATTCGTTATCGAACCGCTTTCTGATGTGTTCTCAAGATTGAAACTCTGTTGCTGACCATCATTAGTTGCCGCGCTGTAATCGGTTTCGCCATTCTGCGACGTTTCGTCCACGTCTTCGTATGTGCCCAGGGGGGTGCCTGTCCAGTCTGAATTCGTTCCCGCGGCATTCGGTCTTATTATCAGTGTTGCTGCTTCTATTGAGCCGGCCGCGAACAGGGCAAGTATTCCTGAAATCAATGTCATCCGGACAGTTTTAGCAGCTGTTTTGATTGTTTTGGGAATTATTAGCATTTTAACCTCCATTATTTAAGGTAATACACATGATATTATTAACTATATCTAATTCTACAGTAATACTAATCTACATATATACGTAAGTATACAATGGCGCATATTGATTGTCAAGTAATATTTTAGTGATTTTGATACTAGGAAGATATATGGGAACTCTTGTTATTGCATTTCAGGGGCATGTGTAGAGAGAATCAGATAATTTATTATATATAAGAATTCATGTGAAAATAATTATAAAAAAAGAAAAACTGAAAGTTCCTGGCTGAAAATGAATCCATACGAGGTGGAAACGGTAGGCTTAATCAAGGATGTTCATTACTTTCTTCATGTCTTCCCAGACATACTTCTTTCTGTTAGGATCCCTTAGAAGGAATGCGGGATGGAATGTAGGCATAAGTTTGGTGCCCTTGAAATTGAATAGTTGGCCGCGGATTTTGCTTATGGAGGAATTTTTGTCATAACTTGGATCTCCGGAAATCCCTAATAGGGTCTTTGTGGATGGAGAACCCAGGGTAACAATAATTTCCGGTTTGATTATTTCTATTTGTTTTAGCAGGTAAGGCATGCAGGCCTGTATCTCCCCGGGGTCGGGAGCCCTATCGTTTCCCCTTATGTCGGTTCTGGAAGGGTCCTTCAACGGATGACACTTCACAATGTTGGCAATATAAACTTCTTCCCTTTTAAGGTTCATTGCATTTATTATTTTTGTCAGCAGCTGGCCTGCCTTCCCGACAAATGGCAGTCCCTGCCGGTCTTCGTCATATCCCGGCCCTTCACCTATGAACATCAGTTTTGCCTCGGGATTCCCCTGGCCGAAAACAACCTTTATCCTTGTTTTTGACAATCCGCACTTCCTGCAGTCCAGCACTGAACTGCTGAACTGCTCAAGGAGGAGTTTTTTATTTTCAATCTGTTTTTTTCTGGCGGACTGGAGGGACACCCCCGGTTTCCTGATAAATTTAACGCCACTGTCCTTTTCCTGTTGTAAATAAGTCCTGGTAAGCGACACTATTTCTTTGAGTTTCTTTTTCCTGTTCATTTTAGTAACCCGAGGGACTTCCTGGTCAAGAGTATTTCTTACAGTTTTTCTATTTCATCAAGAATTATTTCAGCAAGAGAGCCTTTATCCATTTCGGGGAGTTTTAAGGTTTTATCTTTACCGAATACTAAGGTTGCTGAAGTTCTGTCCCCCTCCAAGCTTGCCGGGGAATTTGCCACAATCATATCGAGGTTTTTGGTTGCCAGCTTTTTAAATGCATTGACAAGCATGTTGTTTGTTTCAAGCGCAAAACCTACAAGTATTTTACTGCCTTTATTCATGCCCGATTCCTTTAATATATCGGGATTCTTAGTGAGATTGATTGTAAATTCTTTCTTGCCGGACTTGATTTTACTGCGGCAAGTGTTCAATGGCCTGTAATCAGTTACCGCGGCAGACGAAATAAAAACGTTTGCTTCTTTTATATGTTTGATTACCTGCTCTTTCATTTCAATGGCTGTTGACACGCGGATATTCCTGGCGCCATCAGGCGGTCTCAGGCTCGTTGGACCGCTTACAAGTATAACCCTGTTTCCCCTTTTTAAAGCCAATTCCGCAAGCGCATATCCGGTTTTTCCGGAAGATGCGTTTGAAATATATCTTATGGGATCGATATATTCCCTGGTGGGGCCTGCCGTTATAAGAAATGTCCTATTTACGCCGGGTTTTTTTTTAATAGCAGTTCTTCCGCTTTTTTTATTATGGCTGAGGGTTCAGCAAGTCTTCCCATTCCAACGTCTCCCGAAGCGAGTTTTCCCTTGTCCGGAGGTATAAACAGGTAATCAAGTGATTTGAGTTTCCTGATATTGGATTGGGTAATTTTGTTGTTATACATGTTCTCATTCATTGCAGGGGCGATTAATACAGGTTTTTTAGAGGCAAGGACAACAGACAACAACAGTTCATCCGCGATGCCGCAGGCAATTTTTGCAATAACATCAGCGCTTGCAGGAGCGATGAGTATCAGGTAAGTCGGAGGCCAAGCGGTC
>JAUXDE010000019.1 GCA_030618495.1 Clostridia bacterium | reverse complement strand
CCAGCCGTCCCAGTCATTCTCGTCCAAACCGTCTTCAATGGAAATAATCGGGTACTTTGAAATCAGGTTCTCGTAGAAATCAACCATTGCCGAGGCATCGTTAGTCTTACCTTCCGCCTCAAGCACGTACTTCCCGTCATTGAAGAATGACGAAGCGGCAACGTCAAGCACAATTGAAATGTCTTTCCCGGGTTCGTATCCCGCTTTTTTGATACCTTCAATTATCAGCTGTATCGCCTCTTCATTGGAACCCAGGTTAGGGGCAAACCCGCCCTCGTCTCCAACCGATGTTGCAAGCTTCCTGCTCTTGCAAATTGACTTAAGGCTGTGGTATGTTTCCGCAGCGTAACGAAGCGCCTCTCTGAAATTCGGGGCACCTATTGGAGCAATCATGAATTCCTGTATATCAACGTTGTTATCAGCATGTTGGCCGCCGTTTAAGATGTTAAGGAAAGGAACCGGTAGTAAATCGGCTTTTACTCCGGCAATTCCCCCGATGTATTCATAAAGGGTCTTCTTGCCTGAACAGGCGGAAGCCTTGCAGCAGGCAAGCGAAACGCCAAGAATTGCGTTAGCTCCCAGTTTTGCCTTGTTCTCGGTACCGTCAATTTCCAGCATTTTATCATCCAGTTCCTTCTGTTTTGAAGCATCAAACCCTGATAACGCGGGGGCAAGGGTATCGTTGACATTTGCAACTGCTTTCAAAACACCTTTCCCCAGGTACCTCTTCATATCACCGTCCCTTAATTCCACGGCTTCATGTTCTCCCGTTGACGCCCCTGAAGGAACAACAGCCCTCCCGAAAGCCCCGTCGTCCAACAACGCATCCACTTCAACGGTTGGATTACCTCTTGAATCCAGAATTTCACGAGCTTTGATTTTCTTGATTGTTGCCATTTAAACCTCTCCCTTCCTCTTTTCAAAGATTAATGATACCAATTTACCGGCGATATAACCCATCCCTGCCCCAAACAAGACATCGGATGGGAAATGCACCCCTACATACACACGCGAAACAGCCACCATCAGGGCTATAACCCAGAACAACGGCATAATTTTACCGAACTCTTTTCTTACAAGGACCGCAAGAGAAAATATTGCAGCCGTATGGCCTGAAGGAAATGAGTACAACTTTAAAAACGGCCCCAGTATATTTATGTCCGAAAATATAGCTGCCGGCCTGGGAACAAGAAAAACCCTCTTTAATACCTGAACCAGCACCCCGGCCAATAATAGCGCCGCAAGAGCCTGAAAAAATCTTCTCCTGCCCCGCATGCGCCAAACTCCGAATACAGCGATCAGGAGGACAACGGCATTGCCGCAGTAAGTAATCGGAAGCATTATCATATCAAGCCATTGATAATGAAACCCGTTTACAGCCCTGAAAATCCCCCTGTCCAGCGCGGGTAGACAAAAACTGAGAAGAGCGCCCGCAGCCATTGCGGCAATTGCAATTAGCGTTTCTTTATATCTGTTCAATTTCCTCCCTTCTTATCCAACCCCTGATGCCTTTTTCCTTCACTCCGATTTCATACCATGGATTTCTTCTTTCTATGATTACGAGTTCCTTGCCTTCGGGAACAGTAAACGCCACCGAGTAGTCTTCCCCGGGACCGTTTCTTACCTGCCCCTGCGTAACAATGACTACCGCTTTTTTTATAATTTCCCGGGAATATATCCTGCCGTAAAGCCATGCACCCGAAAGCAGAAGCATGATACCGAGTGAAACATTTATCCAGAACAACGGTTTCCTTTTCACAAACAAATATACCGCAAGTATTATAAAGAGCAGTATATACGTGTAATGAACAAACAAGGTCAGCGCATTAAGGCTTACAATGTTAAACAACCTATCCAGTAACTTTTCAATGGGGCTTTTTGGCCTTTCTTCCTTTATAAAGGATAGCACGTATTCGAGGTTGTTTTTTATATCCGCATCACGCGATGAAAGCCTCAATGCCCTTTTATATGCAAGCACCGCCCTGCCCAATTGGTTATTTTTATAATACGCGTTGCCGAGGTTGTAATAAACGGCGGGATCCCTTACCCCGTTTTCAATGATTTCCTCGTAAGACCTGATTGCATCCGCGCAATTCCCTTTTTCATAGCAGGCATTCGCCTGCCCGAAAAGGGAAGCCACGTCGGCTGAGGCAGGCGCCGAACCTGAAATCAGTAAAATTCCCAGAATTAATATAATTCTTTTCATAGCGGTTTAAATAATTTTCTGCAATTTCATTATTATCTTCTCAGACAACCCATAGTCTGATTTTAGCTGTCCTTTATCCAGTTCTGCGGGGGCAAAACGGGCGAAATCAGACCTTGACATTACATTCCTGACATCCTCAATAATACTCTCTTCAACCTTCTCTTTCTTTAATATCTCCTCTATCTGCGCCATTGTCATGCCAACAGCCGGAACATTCAGTTTATCGCCTATGAACTTCGTCAGCCCTTCCGATAGGGCAGAATAGAATTCCTTCGTCTTGTCGGTATCAAGCAATTCCCTCGCTTTTTTAAGTCTCTTTCTTACCATGCCTGAAGCGCGCGTCCTGCGGGCATAACCGACATCCCTGCTGAGTTTCTCAACCCTTCTCCTGTATAATAATAATCCCAGGAACACAACGGGAGGAATTACATGAAAACCTACAAACGCATTGTTTTTGTACACGAGGTTACCATGGTCTTTTAATTCTCTCTTTGTTTTTAGATGAAGTATGTCCTTCGTAAGATATTTTATGCCTTCCTGTGTTATAACAACGGAAGAAGTGGTTTCTCTTTCTCCCTGTTTTACGTTCAGTCCGATAGGCGATGTTTTCACAGTCCTGTAGGACTTCTTCTTCGGGTCAAAATATGAAAATCTTATAGCGGGGATTGTCAGCTTCCCCGACACCAGCGGGGAAAGTACAATAGTATAACTCTTTGACCCCTGAACCCTGTAATCCTTCTTTGAGAGGTTAAATGAACTTACGGTTTCATATCTTTTGAAATTGTCCAGGTTGCCCAGCACGGGCTCCGAAATTGCCTTGACATTACCGCTGCCTGATATATCTACCGTAAGAGTTACCGCTTCGCCGGTTTTAAGTTCAGTCTTATCAACTTTCGCGGAAATCCCGAACTGACCCACGGCTCCCTTAAAACCCGCCGGTTTGCCTTCATCAGGCAACGGAAGCACCGTAATATTAATTGGCTTGCTTTCCAGCGCTATATTCTTCCCTCTTGAGAAAAATCCCTTAAAGAAATCATCCCGTCTGCCTGAAACTTCCTCAACGGCGCACTTCAAATTCGCTTTGCCGATCGTGTGTTTGCCCGAAGATGTGGGGAACAGCGCGGTTTTTATTTCCACTACCTGATAATCGCGGCCTTCAATCCTGGACTTGTAGTTCCTCTGCGGCGGCAGGTCCTCGGTCCAGAAACCGGTGGTATCCGCCGGGGAATACTGCGGCTGATTTAACAGTCTTACACTCTGGAAGAAAGAAAACGTTAACTGAATCTGTTCATTAACATATACTTTTTTCTTGTCGACACCTGTTGTTACGAATATATTTCCCCTTGCCTGCCTGACAGTCTGCGGGTATGATTTTGACGGCGCGGTTTTTGCCGGAGCCTGTTTACTACTTGACGCAAGGACTTCAACCTCAATGGGGGAAGTGCTGTAGGTCTGCCCCTTGAAGTTAACGGTAACCGCAGGTATGATATGCTTGCCTTCCGACTGCGGAACAAGCACATAAGTAAACGTTACCGAGGATGAAACCTTCCCGTTAACGATTGATACGTTCTGCGACCTGCCCGAAGAGTACGAGGTAAACCCTTTAAGTTCCGGTATCGCGGGCTTGGGAACATTACTGACGCTTCCGGAAACCACAACCCGAAGCGTTAGTTGGTCATCAAGTGAAAGCGTATTCTTATCAATCGATGACTGTATGGTTAACTGCTGGGAATTTGCGGGTAAAACGCAATAAACATACGCTATAATTATCACGACAATAGGTATTATGATTTTTTTTATCTTCAATTTATCACCAGTCCTGCTCCACGTGTATCCCCGAACGCTTTATGGCTTTCTGCCTTTCTTCCTGCGCCTTCTTCTCATCGTCTTCAAGGGCATTCAATATCCTCTGGGCATCCTCTTCGGACATTTCCCCTTCTTTTCTCTTCTCCTCCTCCTGCTTAGCCTCTTTCTCTTCCTCGCTCTTTTCCTTGTCCTTTTTCTCTTCCTTGTTCTCCTTGTCCTCATCCTGTTTTTGCTGTTTTTGCTGCTGTTGTTGTTGCTGCTGATTCTGTTGCTGATCCTTCTGCTTGTCCATCATTTCCTTTATCTTTTTCTGCACGAATTCAATATTGTACTTGGCGTCCTCGTCGTCAGGGTTTATTTCAAGAACTTTCTTGTAGTATACTATTGACTCCGGCAGTTTCCCCATCCTGTAAAGGCTGTTTCCCATGTTAAAATACGCCTTAGACTGCAGCACCGGGTCACTGCTGTAGGTGGAACTCTCGTATTCCTTCAACGCATCCTCATGTTTCCCCATCCTGTAAAGGCTGTTCCCCATGTTATAATAAACAGGTTTTGACTCGGGGCTGTCTATCTGCGCATCACGGTACTTTTCAAGGGCTTTTTCATATTTTTTCTTTCTAAAATGAGTGTTTCCCTGATGAACTTTCTTGCGGGCAGACGCGTAAGCATCGCTTGTTATTAACAACAATATAACTGTTAAACAATAATATAAAACGCGCCTTATCCTATGCATTGTTAACTTCCTTTTTACTCTCGGTAATAATGAATTCAATAACGAGTAAGACCAGTACTATAAAAATAAAATACTGATACCTGTCTTCATACTGGCTTGCAAGCTTGCTCTCCAGTTGTTTTTTGTCCATCCCCGATATGGCATCGTATATATTCTCTATTTCGGATTCGTTCCGTGTAGACCTGTAATACCTGCCTCCCGTCTTGAGCGCTATTCCCCTGAGCGTTTTCTCATCCAGTTTGCTCATGACGACCGCGCCCTTCTTGTCCTTCTTATAATCCGTGATGTTCCCGCTCCCGTCCCTCACCGGGATTGGCTCGCCTTCGGGAGAACCTATACCAACCGTAAAAATCCTTATCCCTTCCTTCTTTGCCTCGTTAACGGATTCCATGATATTCTTACTGTGATTCTCCCCGTCCGTCAGAAGAATCAGCGCCTTGTATTTCCTTTCCTTCCTTGAAAAACTCTTGATGGCAAGTTCTATCGCGCTATCCAGGGCAGTCCCGGGATAAGGGATGAGGTCAACGTCTATTATATCAAGAAACATCTTGGCGGCATTGTAATCAAGCGTGAGAGGGCACTGAAGGAAAGCCGTACCCGCAAAAGCAATAATACCTATCCTGTCTCCGTTGAGCTTGCTTATCAAAGTGGACAGTTCCCTCTTGGCTTTAACAATCCGGCTTGGTTTGATGTCCTCCGCCTGCATGCTCGCCGAGCAGTCCACGGCAATGATGACGTCCACCCCCCGCCTCTTCACCTCAACCATCCTGGTACCTATCTGAGGGCCCGAAACAGCCAGAACAAGGAAGAAGAAAGCCACCACGAGCAGTACTTGCTTCGTCCTCTTTTTTTCAACGCTGACTGAACCCGTCAACTTCTCCATCAATTTCAGGCTGCCAAAGGACTCCATGAGTTTTTTTCTTTTCCTCCAGGCGACTACCAGGAAGAAAACCAAAGCAGGTACAAGAATCAGCAGCCATAAAAACATTGAATTTGAAAACCTCATTTAAAATCCCTATTTAATTTTGGGGGTAGGCCTTTAATTCAAAACCTGCCCTAAAATATATTACGGTATTTTTCTGAAATAAGTATTCTTTAAGAACAACTCCATTGAAAATATTATTAAAGCAGGCAGTATAAAATATAAAAAGAGCTCGCTGTAATTCGTGTATTCCTTGATTTTTATTTCCGTTTTTTCCATTTCGTCAATCTTTTTATATATATTCTTTAAGCTCCCCTGGCTCGTTGCGCGGAAGTAAAGCCCGCCCGTCGCTTCTGCGATACCCGATAATGTTTCTTCGTCAAGGTCCGCGTCAATCTTTACGTATCTTTTACCGAACACCGGGTCGTCCACACGTATCATCGCTCCGCCGGGCTTCCCTGCCCCTATTACATATATCTTGATACCCATTGCCTGCGCAACCTTTGCCGCGGTCAACGGGCCAATCTCTCCCCGGTTGTTCCTCCCGTCTGTAAGCAGTATAATCACCCTGCTCTTAGCCTTGCTGTCCTTCAGCCTGTTCACGGCGTTGGCAATGGCTGTCCCTATTGCCGTACCGTCCGTATTGGTCATACCTATTTCCACGTTCTTCAGAAAATCAAGCACCGCCCCGTAATCAAGTGTCAGCGGACATTGAGTAAAACTCAGCGCCGAAAACACTATAATCCCTATCCTGTCATTCTTCCTTCCCTTTACAAAATCCTTTACAACAAGTTTAGCGGCCTCCAACCGGTTCTTCGGCTTGAAATCCTCCGCTTTCATGCTTGTTGAAGTGTCAAGAACAAGCATGATGTCTATTCCCCTGGTAAGGACTTCCTCCCCCTTCTGTCCCGCCTGAGGCCTTGCAAAGGCAAGTATAAGGAGAACGATAACCAGCATGCGCATTATGACAAACAGGTGTTTAACGATTCCCGCCTCGGCAGGTTTTACCTTATTTATTATATCCAGGCTGGAAAACCTGATGCTTGCTTTCTTTTTTCCTTCCCTTTTGATATAAAACCAGACAAGAACAGGAATAACCAGTAACATCAATAGAAATAAAGGATTAGCGAATCTCATTGTTTAACCTGTTTTGCGTTAATTGCGCCCTGCGCGGGTTCTTCGCGTGAGAGCCCGGATTTTGTGATATCCACAATTGTTTTTGCCTGTTGAAAGTTCTCATTTAATATTTTTTCTTCAGGTATATATTTAGCAAACTTCACCATATCGCATTCATCCAGGAAATCCTTGATTACGCCTGTATGTTTCTTGTCAGCCCCAATTATACGGAGCTGCCGGTACAGTTCATACGTAGTCATGTCCAGAACTGTAATTGAGTACCTGGACTCCATGTATTTCCTGATGATTTCAGAAAGTATAATGTAATGCTGCTTCACGTCACCTTTTTCTATCAATTCCAACCCTTTCAGCTTCTCAAGTCTCTCGTATGCAAGTTCGTCTGCGGGTTTTTTGGGTTCCTTCCCGGTAAAGAACCCGCTTTCCTTTGCCTTTCTTGTAAAATAATACACTGAAAACCCTATTAGAATCAATACCGGTATGCCGAACCACAGGGAATAAAACAACCACGAACGACTGATACCGACCGTGGCTTTAATGTCGCGTATATCATCCTTGTCCGTTTCTGAGGCTTTTACGCTTTCCACAAATATGGATATCTCGCCGGACTTTGATTCCTTCTTCTCCCCATCCCTGTTTACCCAGTTCACCGTAAATGAACTTATCTTGAACTCCCCCGTTGTGAAAGTGGTTATCAGGTACCTGAACTCATGGACGAGTTTGCCCCTCTTCCTTTTTGGCTTTATCACCTCGTAATCCTTGAGTTCAAACTGCTGGAGGGTATCGGCAATATCCGGCAGGGTTGCTTTTATCTTCCTGTCATGAGCGATAACAACCGTATAAGTTATCTTGTCGCCTATGGTTATCTTTGGCTTGTCAACGGTTGCGATAATGGATAGAGCGGACTTGCCCTTCTTTGGGGATACCGCGGTGACCGTCCCGGTGTCAGCGCCAAAAACAACAGGCTGAACTATCAGAAAAACCGTCAAGGCTACAACGCACATTATACTGATTCTTATTTTATTTTCCTGCATTATCGGTTTTCTTTCCCTTCGAAATTCCAAAAAGGTCATCGTATATCTTAACATCGCTTGAAATGAATGATTCAACCATAAAATCCTTCATCAACTTCTCTTCCTTTTCCTTTCCAAGCGCAGCCCTTATGCTGCTTTTTGCCTCAGTAAGCGTTTCTTGCCTTTCCTTACCATCCTTCTTCTCGATGTAATCTTCCCTGTGTGATTCATAGTACAACTCAATTTCCTTATCGGTTATCTTTATCTTGTCCTGTATCTCTTCCTTAATAAGTTTTTGCATCATTGCCGCTTTCTTTGCCTCAAACGCCTGGGCAATAATATCCTTGTCCTTATCGTACCCTTTCCTCTTTGCCTTTTCATAGAAGAGTTCCGTTGCTATGAACTGCTGCAGAAACTCAAGCTGTTTTTCGCTGCTCTTAAACATCTCCTGATAGTACGGGGGCAGGTCGTTTATTTTCCTCCGCAATTGGTCCATTGTGATTTCCCTCTCTCCTATTTTTGCAACCACGAGGGCTCCTTTCGGAGCCTTGCCTTTATTCTTGTCGGGGGAAGTATGCTTTTCCATTTCCATCCGGGCGTCAAGCGAGCGCCCGAGCCTTTCAAGGCACTCAACCGACTTCTGGTTGACCTCGTCCATGATGCCGCTTTTAGGAGTAAGGATTTTTACCTTCAGGTATGCTGCGAGGGCATTTTCATAGTCACGCAGGTTCTCCAAGTAAATATTACCTGTAAGGTACGCCAGGTTTGACCTCTGCTTTTTTGATATTCCCGGAGAATCAATGATTTTCTCGTACACTCCCGCGGCCTTCCTGTAAAGCCCCTTGTTTAAAAGCGAATTAACGTACTCCTTCTGCTTTTCAACCTCCATGGCGGGACCCATTTTCTTCTGCTGGAACAAAACCAGAACCATCATAACCGTAACAATAACAGCAACCATATAAGGCACGATTTTTTTCATCTATTCTGTCCTCCCGTTACCTGAATCTTTTTGCCCTGAGTTTAAAAAACTTTATCAGCGGTTCAATATATGATTTGTCCGTGTATATATCAATACTATCAAGACCCATTGACCTGAACATCCTGCTCCTGTTTTCCAGCCGGGCGCTGTACTCCCCGGTATACTTATCCCGGAAAGCCCTGTCTCCCGTATTAACCGTAAGATACTGCCCGGTTTCCGAATCCTCCAGCTCTATCAGCCCCACGTCGGGGAGTTCCTTTTCTCTCGGGTCCGTGATGGTAATCGCTATAACATCATGTTTCTTGTTGGTTATGTTCAACGCCTTTTCATAATTGGCGCTGATAAAATCCGAAATCAGAAAAGTCACCGCTTTTCTCCTGGCTACTTCGTTTAAGTATTCAAGCGCCTTCGTGATGTCCGTCCTTTTATGAGACGGCTTGAAATACAGTATTTCCCTTATGATTCTCAGTATATGCGTCCTTCCCTTCTTCGGAAGAATGTATTTCTCCACCTGGTCGGTGAATATAATCATCCCCACTTTGTCATTGTTCTTTATGGCCGAAAACGCAAGGACTGCGGCAAGTTCTGCGGCAAGTTCTTCCTTCATCCTGCCGTGAGTTCCGAAACTTCCCGAAGCGCTCGCATCCACAAGCAGCATTACCGTAAGTTCCCTTTCCTCGATGAACTTCTTTACAAACGGTTTGCCGTAACGGGCCGTAACGTTCCAGTCAATGGTGCGTATATCGTCACCCGGCTGATACTCCCTTACCTCGGAGAACTCCATACCCCTGCCCTTGAACACGCTTTCGTACTGGCCGGAGAATATATCGCTCACCAGGCGGCCGGTTCTTATCTCTATCCTGCGAATCTGTTGGATGACTTCCTTTGGAATCATGTCCTTCTCCATTGGGGGTCAGACCTTAAATTTAAGGAAAAAGGGTCAGACCTTAAGTTTATGTTTCGTACTTATGGTACTTCCAGATGGTCAAATATGTTCTTTAATATATCTTCTGAAGTGGTATTTTCAGCTTCCGCCTCATAGGTTACAATCACCCTGTGCCTTAAAACGTCCATACCGATTGTTTTAATGTCCTCCGGTATGACGTAACCCCTGCCCTGCATGAAGGCATAGGCTTTTGCCACCTTGGTCAGGTATATGGTTGCCCTGGGCGAAGCCCCGTATGAAATCAGGTTCTTCAGGTCATTGAGCCCGTACTCTTCGGGCTGGCGCGTAGCAAACACCACGTCAATAATATAATTCTTTATTTTCTCGTCTATATAAACTTCGTTTACCGTGGAACGCGCTTTGATGATGTTATCAGGAGAGATTATTTTCTTAACCTTTATTTCTTTATCTGTGGTCATTCGCTCCATTATCTGCCTCTCCTCGTCCTTCTTGGGATAGGTAATTTTCAACTTCAACATAAACCTGTCCACCTGCGCTTCGGGCAGGGGATAAGTCCCTTCCTGCTCTATCGGGTTCTGCGTGGCAAGCACGAGAAATGGTTCATCCAGTTTAAAAGTCTCCGTTCCGATGGTTACCTGCCTTTCCTGCATCGCCTCCAGAAGCGCGCTCTGCACCTTTGCCGGAGCCCTGTTGATTTCATCAGCAAGTATAATGTTTGCGAATATGGGCCCCTTCTTCACGCTGAATCCCCCATCCTTCGGGCTGTAAATCATCGTACCTATCAAATCGGCGGGCAAAAGGTCGGGGGTAAACTGAAGCCTCTGGAACTTCGTATCAACCGCATCGGCGAGGGTTTTAACCGACAGGGTCTTTGCCAGCCCGGGAACGCCTTCAAGCAGAACGTGTCCGTTTGCAAGTATTGAAATCAACAAACGTTCAACGAGATACTGCTGACCCACAATGACCTTGCCTATTTCCGCCGTCAATCCCTTTACAAAGAGACTCTCTTTCTGTACTTTTTCATTAATTGCCTTGATGTCCTGTTCCATAATAATTCCTTTCCTGTGAATAAGTTGATTTCTTTCTTATAACTCCAATAACTTAATATTTTCTATATCCTTTCCAAGAAAACCCCTGCCCAGGGATACAAACTTGTCCGGGTCATCACTGACGAAATACCTGTGTCTTACCGTTTGGCTTGCGGCTTTGGCGCGCAGTCCCCTGTCATCAAGAACCCTTTTTACCTCTGAAGCAGTTTCACGGGCAGAATCCACAAGGCTCACGTTAACTCCCATAACCCTGGTAATTATTTTCTTCAGAAGAGGGTAATGAGTACAACCGAGAATAAGAGTATCCACTTTCTCATCCTTGAGCGGTCCCAGGTACCGCTTGGCAACCAGCAGTGTTTCCTGGTTATCAAGCCATCCCTCTTCCACAAGGGGAACGAACAACGGGCACGGTTGAGTGAATATCTTCATCTCAGGATTTAATTTTGCAATTACTTCTTCATATGCCTTGCTTCTTATTGTAGCAGTGGTGCCGATTATGCCGATTCTGTTATTTTTTGTCAAACCCGGAACTGCCCTTGCCCCTGGAGTAATAACATCAACCACGGGGATATCCACGTTCTCTTTTAAGGCTTCCACCGCGCAGGAAGAGGCCGTATTGCATGCAACGACAATAATCTTCACCCCCTGTTTCCTGTGAAGAAAATCAGCTATCTTCAGGGAAAACCTGGTAACGGTTTCCTTTGACTTTGTACCGTAGGGAAGATGCGCCGTATCCCCGAAATATACAATCTCTTCGCCGGGAAGCTGTTTTAATATTTCCGAAACAACCGTCAGGCCACCGAACCCGGAATCAAATATTCCTATTGCCCCATCCATTTTTTATCCTCTCTTTTGCTTTTTCATTTTGGTGCTCCTAAAATGATTGAAACATCTCACGAGAGTGTCCTCTTTACCGAACCCGCCCGGTTTTAATATTACCTCATACCTGCCTTCAACATCACTGCAAAGCGCCACGCCGGGCAGTACTGAACGTTTTATTGTCATCGTCCTGATTTTTAGCGCCTTGCACACGTTTAAAGCTGTATCGCCGCCGCTGAGTATAATATTCTTGAACAGTCCTCCCTCGCACAGCTTTAGAACCAGCCGCGAAAGCACATTCATAACGACATCCGGGTTCACATCACTGGAACTCTTATCGGGATAAATCATCATTGACTTCCCTTTTAACTGACCGGAAGCAGAAGCGCCTGTTTCCTGCGTTTTATCCATCCAGTTTGCTATTTTCACTTTTTTTTCACTGAAATTTATGGGGATAGATATAATTCCGGATTCTTTTCCCAATTTCTCTATCTGATTGCGCGTAACGGAATTCCTGCTGCCTGAAACGATAAGCACAGGAGCGCCTTCCCCGGACATACTCTCCACAGGAAGCACAGGTTCATTTTTACTTTTTGCAGGTTTCCTGCCTGTCCATAACTCCACCATTTCCTTCGCCAACCCCGCAGACCCCACAACCACCGAAAGCTCTGATTTTGCAATCTCCCTGGCATATTTCCTTATATCTTCATCCGTCTTTGCATCACAGACGATAATCCAGTCATTGTTTTCCGTTTGTTCCGCAAGCAATGTGGGTATATGGGCCTCCCGTACCGGGTTTTTAGGGTCCCCGGCAAATTCGGTTTGTGTAATCAGCTTTCCGTTTACGTAATGACGCCCCTTTACGGTCGTCCTTCCCATCGAAGGGAAAGCCGCGCAGAAAGGCATCGCTTCAATATCAAATTCATCGAAAAGGGCATCTATCTCCGGACCAATATTCCCGCGCAGCGTAGAATCTATTTTTTTAAATATCCTGTCCGCATTCATTGATTTAAGCACACCGCAGGCATTCCTTACTTTATCATACGCTGTTTTTGACTCGTCAGAACGGCTATCCGTGTTTATAATGAACACGTCGGGAAATTCCTGTTCGCAGATATCTTTTTCATCATTGAGAACCTGTATGAGCGTCTTCAGGCCGCAGTCAGCAAAATGCAGCCCGACGTCCCCCGAACCCGTTAAATCATCCGCTATAATTCCGATCATATTGAATCTGCCTTCTATTATTTATCCTTGGGGAACAAAGGCAACCCCTTGTTAACTTTTGTTCCCGGCTTCAATCCTCCCCATGAAATATCCCTGATGGTCATGCCGGATATTTTAGACTCAAGGCCAAGCTGTTCCCAGATTTTTTCCGCTGTCTGCGGCATAAATGGCGCCAGGAGCAGGGTAATAATCCTTATTGCTTCAATTAAATCATAAAGGACTTCCTTCAGTTTTTCACGGTTCTCTTTTGCCAGCTTCCAGGGCGCCGATGATTCAATATACCTGTTAGCATTACCGACGCTTTTCATTATCTCGGACAGTGCGGAACTTATTTCATACTTATTATAATATTCCACTGTCCGAGCCCCCGACTTTTCCATCATATCCCTGAACTCATCCTTTGAATCGCCGGGTTGAGGGACTTTTCCCTCAAAGTATTTTTCAAGCATTGTAAGGGTCCTGTTCAATAGGTTCCCGAGGTCATTGGCAAGTTCAGTATTATACCGGACAACCAGCGCCTTTTCCGAGAAATCGCCATCAACGCCAAAGGGCACTTCCCTGAACAGGAAGTAACGGAAAACATCAACTCCGTAATCGTCAGCCATTTTAACGGGGTCAACGACATTCCCCTTTGATTTTGACATCTTTTCCCCGTCAACCGTCCACCAGCCGTGTCCGAATACCGTCCGTGGTAATTCAAGCCCCATTGCAAAAAGCATCGCGGGCCAGATTATAACATGAAACTTATATATCTCCTTGCCTATCAGGTGCAGTTCTGCGGGCCAGAACCCTGAGAATTTTTTATCATCGTTCCCGTAACCTGCCGCGCTTATATAATTTATCAGGGCATCAAACCAGACATATATCACATGTTTCTTATCAAACGGAACCGGTATTCCCCACTTCACCGCCGTCCTGCTGACACTGAGGTCTTTTAGTCCACCCTCTACAATGTTTATCATCTCCGCTTTTCTTGAATGGGGTTTCATGAAATCCGGGTTCTCTTCATAATGTTTCAGAAGCTTCTCCCTGTACTTTGACAATTTGAAAAAATAACTTTCCTCCTTTATCCTTTCAAGCTCCCTGGCGCAATCAGGACACTTATTGTCCTTCACCTGCGATTCCACACAGAAGGATTCACACGGAGTACAGTACATCCCCTCATACATCCCCTTGTAAATATCACCTTTTTCATATAAAGCGTTAAAAACACTTTCTACCGTCCTGACATGTCTTTCCTCCGTGGTACGGATGAAGTCATCGTAGGATATGTTAAGCCGTTCCCACACCTTCTTATCGTGAGCGACAATCCTGTCGGCAAGCGCTATTGGTTCAATACCCGCTGACTTTGCAGCATCCTCGATTTTCTGGCCGTGTTCATCTGTTGCTGTAATGAACAGGACATCATCCCCGGCAAAACGCCTGAACCTGGCAATTATATCAGCAGCTATGGTACAGTACGCATGCCCGATATGCAGAACATCGTTTACGTAATATGCGGGAGTCGTTAAACAGAATTTATTTCCTGCCATCTTTATCCTTTTCCTTTTTTAATCCAAACTTTCTCAGTATTCCCGAAGATATTTCTTTTATGGATACTCTTTCAACCTCACCTTTACCGTATCTAACGGTTACTTCATTATTCAGGATATTTACGTCCAGAACCACACCCTGGCCTTTCTTCGTGCTTACCTTTGCGCCCTTCTTCGGGTAGTTCTTTTTTTCATTCTTGTAAAAAGCGTTCTCATAGGCGAGACAGCACATAAGACGTCCGCATATCCCTGATATTTTCACAGGGTTCAAAGATAAATTCTGCTCTTTTGCCATATCGATTGAAACAGGACTGAATTCCTTCATGTAAGCGCAGCAGCAAAGCTCCCTGCCGCAATGCCCGTACCCTCCCACTAACTTTGTCTCGTCTCTGACCCCTATCTGAACCATCTGTATCCTTGTCTTGAATATGTAACCCAGGTCCTTCACAAGTTCACGAAAATCTATACGCCCTTCAGCAGTATAGTATATGAACAACTTGCTGCGGTCAATCGTGTAATCAACGGATGTCAATTTCATCTCCAGCTCACGCTCTTTTACTTTATTGAGAACCTTATAGAACGCTTCTTTGGATTTTATTTCATTACCCTTGATCCTCTGGTTATCATCCGGAACCATCTTCCTTTTCACCCGGAATATTTTCTTTTTAACCTTCTCAATCATCTTTTCCGATGAAATAATTTTTGCCGCCTCCTGGCCGTTCTCCGTACTAACTATGCACATATCCCCGATCTTCAAATCCAGCTCCCCGGGGATAAAATTCATTTTATCTTTCGTTTTCCTCAATTCCGCTCTTATGACCACCGGCATTGTTTTCTCCTTCTACCCCTTACAGTCATTAGGGGTTAGTGTGGTGTCTCTAATTTTATCATCATGTCATTTATTGCCGTACGCATATTAACATTGCGCATGATTAAATTCTGCGTATTCAACACGGTTTCAATCTTTTTATGTAAATCATTCGTGGGATTCTTGATAAAAAACCTTCTTAAACTTACGGTAAGACAATTTAACAAATTTAGCACATCTCCCTTATCCCGGCATATTTCTTCGGTAAACTTAAATATTTTCTCATAGTCGGGATACTCTTTCCTTCTTTTCTGCCGCAGGGCATTTGCAGCAATCCGCCTTGAAAGTTCAAGCACGTGCTCTACCTCCTCACCGGCATACTGTTCGGCAACACCGAGCCTGCCCTGTGACAACTCTGCGATAAAAGACGCTTTATCATCATCCATGTCATGATTTTCGATAAGGATTTCCTTTATCTTATCCTGGGGTATCGCTTTGAACTTCAGAATCTGACACCTTGAACGAACCGTCGGTAGAATCCCGTACAGGTTACGGGCAACAAGGATTATGACCACGTCCTCGTTAGGCTCTTCAAGCGTCTTGAGCAAACAGTTTGACGATTCCCTGTTCAATCGGTTCGCATCATCAATTATATATACCTTTTTTCTCCCCTCCATTGATTTTAGTGCAATCCTTTTCTGGAGCTCATGTATCTGCTCCAACCTGATGTCTTTACGTTTCTCTTCAACTGTGATTATTTCAACGTCAGGGTGATTTGAATCCCTTATCTTCCTGCATGAATCACATTCATCACACGCGTCAATCGTTTTCCCGTCGAAATCCATCGACGGTTCCCTGCAGTTTAATATCTGGGCAAATGCAAGCGCTGTCAGCCTCTTTCCGACGCCTTCTGGCCCCGTGAAAAGATATGCCTGGGAATACCTGCCGTTTATAAACGTCTTCCTTAATATGTTTACTGATACATCCTGGCCGATTACATCAGATAATTTCATTTTAAGATTTTTTCAACCTCACTTCTGATTTCCTTCTGAGTATCTTCAACCCTGTCTTTCACCTTAACAACCTTAACCCTGCCGGGTTCTGACTTTGCGATTTTAAGGAATCCCCTCCTGACTTTCTGGTGAAATTTAATATTCTCACCTTCAAGCCTGTCGGCAACACCCTTCTTGTAGTCTTTTGATACGTCAATGGCTTTTTTGAGAGCTTTTCTGACGTCAATATCAAGTATTATGGTCAAATCAGGCGTTATTCCGCCCGTGGCAGCATCGTTTAGTTTACTTATCATTCCAATATCCAGCCCCCTGCCGTATCCCTGGTATGCGGTAGTAGCATCATAAAAACGCTCGCACACCACAAGACTGCCTTTTAAAAGGGCAGGCAGGATAATCTCTTTCATATGCTGCGCCCTGCTTGCCTCGTACAGGAAAAGTTCGGCCACGGGGGAAATCCTGTTACCCGGGTCCAGCAGTATCTTCCTGATTTTTTCCGCAGTTGCAGTACCGCCCGGCTCATGAGTATGCAGGACTTTATAACCTTTTTTTCTGAGATAACCGCAAAGCTTCGTAACATTAGTGCTTTTCCCGCAGCCGTCAGGACCGTCAACCGTTATGAATATGCCTTTTTTCATTGTCGTTTCACATCCGGACCATTAACCCCGCAACCCCGCCGGTTACGATAATAGCCGCCAAATCACAGGCTGACCACTTCATGGAATATATACTGGTTCTTGGCTTATCGGCATCGTAACCACGCGATCTCATCGCAGTATCGAGTTCTTCGGCGCGCCTGAACGCTCCGGCAAGGAGCGGCACCAGCACGGACACAAAACTCCTCACCCTTAAGGCAATGCTCCCCCGGGAAAAACCCGCTCCCCGCGATTTCTGCGCCTTCATTATGCGGTCCGCTTCCATGAACAGGATGGGCACAAACCGCATTGCAAGGCTCATCATTAAAGCAATCTTTGCTGAAGGTATCCCCACAAACTTAAGGGGCGAAAGCATGTACTCCAGCCCCATCGAAAGCTTTCCGGGTGAAGTGGTCAAAGTAAGCACCGAAGCCGCAAGCATAAGAAAGACCAGCCTTAGCGTCACAAACAGCGCAAGATGCAATCCCTCGTCTGTTATCTTCAAATAACCAACAGGAAGAATAACCTTCCCGCCGGTAAAAAAAAGATGAAAAACAAAAGTTATAAAAATAATCCAGGATATCGGCGCAAGCCCTGCAATAACGAACTTCAGGGGCAGCCTCGCAAGCAGAATCACGATCAGCAGAAAAACCGCAAACACCAGGAAAGCCCGGAGATTCTTCAGGGAAAAAACCGCCATTGACAGCGCGATAACGCTTATTATCTTCGTACGCGGGTCCAGGCGATTAATCAAAGAATCATTATCAACGTACTTGCCTATGGTAAGTTTGTCATATAAACTCATTTTTAACCAGTGATTCCGCTATCTGCACCGCATTAAGGGCAGCGCCTTTCAGTAGATTATCACTCACCACCCACATATTCAAACCATTGTCTACCGACTCATCCTCTCTTATACGCCCCACAAAGGTCTCTTCCTTATAGGATGCGTTGATGGCAAGCGGGTACTTTAATTTACCGATATCATCAACCACCGTCACCCCCGGCGCCTTTTCAAGTATGCCCAGGGCATCATCAACGGTAAGTTTCTTTTCGGTTTCCACGTTAACCGCCTCTGAATGCGCCCTGAAAACAGGAACTCGCACGCAGGTTGCGGTAACCCGTATTGAATTATCACCCATTATCTTCTTCGTTTCATCAACCATCTTCATCTCTTCCTTCGTGTACCTGTTATCAAGAAAGACATCAATCTGCGGCAGGCAGTTGTACGCAATCTGGTGCGGGAAGGCCATCGGCTTTGGCTTCTTGCCTTCCAACAATGTCTTCACCTGCTCTTCAAGCTCATTGACTGCCTTGATACCCGCCCCCGAAACGGACTGGTACGTCGATACGACCACCCTCTTAATTTTCGCCGCTTCATGAAGCGGGGCGAGGACAACCACCATCTGTATAGTTGAACAATTAGGATTAGCTATTATCTTTTTATCCTTTTCAATGGCGCCTTCGTTGACCTCGGGCACTATCAGCGGACAGTTATCATCCATCCTCCATGCGCTGGAGTTATCTATAACGAACACGCCTTCTTTTGCGGCATAAGGCGCAAATTCCTTTGAAGTCGCTCCTCCCGCGGAGAACAGCGCAACGTCCAGTTTGTCACCCTTTGAAAACGAATCCTTCTTAAGTTCTTCAACAACAACATCCTGCCCCTTGAACTTCAGTTTCTTTCCGACTGAACGGTGAGAGGCAAGAAGCCTGAGCTTCCCAACGGGAAAATTCCTCTTTTCAAGCATGCTCATCATTTCCCTGCCAACCAGTCCCGTCGCCCCTACAACCGCAACATTATACGAACTCATTTTTTTACTTCCTTTCAATTCTATTTATTAATGTATTCCGCTACCAAATCCCCCACTTCGGATGTTGAAAGCCCCATCTTGCCGGCAGCGAGGTTCTTAATCTTCCCGCTCGCCAGCGCCTTCCTCACCGCCCGGTCAATCATATCCGCAGCCTTCTTCTCTCCCAGCACATCAAGCATCATGCCTCCCGCCGCAATTGTGGCAATCGGGTTAATCACGTTCTTTCCGGTATACTTCGGCGCGCTCCCGTGTATGGGCTCAAACATGCTGACGCCTTCCGGGTTGATGTTGCCGCCCGCGGCAACGCCCATGCCGCCCTGAATCATCGCCCCTAAATCCGTTATGATATCGCCAAACATATTGCATGTTACGATAACGTCAAACCATTCGGGGTTCTTTATCATCCACATGCAGGTCGCATCAACAAAAGCATGATCCACCTCAATGTCCTTGTACTCCTTTGCCACCTCGTAGAAAACCCTCTGCCATAAATCATGGGCTATCGTTAGCACGTTCGCCTTATCGCACAGGGTAACCTTTTTATTCTTCTTGTTCCTGTTCTTTGCGAATTCAAATGCATAGCGGACGCAGCGCTCAACGCCCTTACGGGTATTTACCATTTCCTGGAAAGCAACTTCGTCCTTGGTTCCCTTCTTCAGGAATCCGCCCACCCCGATGTAGAGCCCTTCCGTGTTTTCACGGACGACTACGAAGTCTATGTCCTCGGGCCCCTTGTCTTTAATGGGGGTAGGAACTCCCGGGTAAAGAATAACAGGCCTTAAATTGATGTACTGGTCCAGCTCAAATCTTAACTTCAGCAACAACCCCTTTTCAAGGATACCTGTCTTCACGTCAGGATGTCCTATTGAACCCAGGTATATCGTATCAAGCTTTCTCATCTCCTCAATTGCCGAATCAGGAATGATTTCGCCTGTTTTCAGATACCTGTCCCCTCCGAAGTCATAATCAACGGTTTCGTATCCGAAACCCGCCTTTTTTGATACGGCATCAAGTACTTTCATTCCCTCCCTGATGATTTCAGGGCCGATCCCGTC
>JAUXDE010000035.1 GCA_030618495.1 Clostridia bacterium | reverse complement strand
GTTAAGACTTTCGGTTTTTTTCCTCCTGCTGTTTTTCGGTAATCTTTTATTCACCCTGAATTACGGGATAGGGGATATATTCGTTTTCTTCATACCGTCCTTCCTGGTATTTGCCGTTTTTATAGGAATTGGGCTTGATTCATTGTATAAAAAAATACTCTCACTTCAAACCGTAACGAAAGGCATGAGGATAAGCGCTTTCGCGGTACTGTCAGTTATACTGCTTGTTGCGGGATTCTCCGGCAATTACCATGTGGCAAATCAGAGGGGAAACACCTGGTCTGATGAGTTTACCGGTTTCATGCTGGATAATGTGAAGGATAACAGCATCATATTGGCTCCTACCTATGCCTGGGGCCAGAATTTTCTTTACAAACTCATAGGAGAGAAGAAGAGAAAGGGGAACAATATACTCGTTCACTGGTACTGGCATACTTCGGCAATACTTAAGTCATACCCGGAATACGCGCTTAACGGTTCCATGGACGTACCGGAAGCGGAAAAGTTCAGGAACAGCTTCGGGGACAGGGATAAAACTGTCAGGTCGCCTTTCGTCTTCGGCAGGGAGGTCCCGAAAGGAAAGTCCCTTTACTTCCATGGGCTGAGCATGAGGGATATAAAAAAAGCTAATATCAACAGCCGGAAAGTTGTCTCAATTAACAGGTGTGGTTATAAAGCCAACTTGTACATGATAGTTAAAAAAGGTGAGGACGTAACCGGGAAAGTCCTTACTCTCAAAGACCCTGCCGGGAGTCTAAAACCTTCGGGCAGGATGAGTAAGATGACTAAGAAGTTTCACCGTAAGGGAACGCTTGAGATAAACTTCTCTCCCGCTTCAAGGGGTTTTCTTAAGGACGGCTGGTCCCGGACGGAGCTGAGCGAAGGCGATTTCCTTTTCTCCTGGGCAGACAGTACAGAGTCAACGCTGGCAATACCCATGGAAGAACCGGGGGAATACAGTTTAGCGCTCAAAGTAAAACCTTTTGCTTATGATAATTCACCGGTACAGTCCATAAAGTTGTACGTTAATAACAGGTACGTTGATGAAGCGGTATTGTCATGCGAGTGGAACAGGCATGAGTTCTTTATCCCACCTGAATGTTGGAAAACCGGGTGGAATACCGTGAGGTTTAAGTACAATTACATGGCAAGCCCCGTTGAAATTACGGATGATAATGACCTGAGAGACCTTTCGGTGGCTTTTGCTTATATCAGGTTTGACAGGCAGGATTGAATCATTTCTTACTGAATTTTATCCATTCAAACGCCGCGGCAAGTTCCCTTCGGTCCGGCATCCCGGACACCTCAAGCGGAGAATCGGTATACTTATAAATGAATTTAATAATGTTGTTATCCCTTTTTATATACCCTTCCGAGATAACCAGCGGGTAATTCTTCCATCCGTCAGAGAGTACGACATCGGCGCACTTTTTCCCGTTAATAAACATTTCAAGGGTCTGCTGCCTGCTCCCTCGGGAGTAAGGCCTTGCCCGGAAACACATGCCGTACCTGCCGGTTTTACTAAACGGTACTATAATGGAAGAAGACTTCCCGTTAGCCCAGCAGAAAGGCGTACCCTGCTCATTGTATTCCACCCGCGACCACCCGTGGCTCAGGTAACGCCTGTCCGAATAGCCGAAATTAATCCTGATAGACCCGGTTACGCCCGATATTATATCCTTGAGGGCGCGCCTGTTTCTGTTTACAGGATAGATTTCCACATACCTTGAACCAATCACATTATCCGACGGTTTTGATATCACCTTATAAAGCTCCTGGTTGAGTCCCCTGCATGTAAGCGAAAGAACCTTCCGGGAAGGTATGCCCGCTTTATTAAACGCCTTCCTGTCTTCCTTGTGGAAATATATATTCATGTTCCTGAGCGTACCGGGCGGGAGCAGGCGCGGATACCCCCCGGTTACGCCTTTTAGCGGGATACTCTCAAGTAAAACCGTATCATCCCCGGAAAGTGAAGCTGACAGGTACGGGGTAAGCCGGTCAACCGGGTCCCAGCACCACAGGAGGGACATACCATCATCCCGCCTTTTTCTTTCCCCGATGAGTTTATACAGGTAATACTGGGTATAGTTGTATTCCGATGTAATTATTACGCTGTTCTCCTCAACTTCATCAAGTATTGCATTGGTAAATCCATCCATGCTAACGTTTTTGCTCTGGTCAATGGCCGTGTAGTTTGAAAGCATGACAAGAACAGGCAGAAGAATGAACGTTCCCTTTACAACGCGCCTTATCATCCTGTTTTTACGAATGAAACTTACGGCATTCAAGCCGTTCATGCCAGCTCCGGCAAAAATGGCAAACACAAGAAAAGCGGGGATATAGTATGAATCAATATCCGGGATGTTGTAGTTTAATGCATAAAAAATGTATGCCAACGCTGTCAATGCTAAGAATATTGCATACTTCAGCCTGTCCCTCAGGAGCAGGCACATGCCGGCAAGCCCGAGGATATAACCTGTAATCGTGAACTGGCCGGACAATAAAACGATGAAAGCGGGCAATCTTTGGGAAATGAGCTGCCGTGCGGTAAAAGAAAACATCTGGCTCTTGAAATGTCCCCCTGTAAACATCCTTATAAAATCCCCTAAACTGCTTACGCGCATTTCAAGGTACGCTCCCGTGTTCATGGACCTTATAAATACGTAAGCGTATAATAGAATCCCGAATGCGAGCATCCCCGCAAAGATACCCGGGGTTTTTCCGTTTATCAGCGCTTTATGATCCGTGTCAAGCGCGATAAACAGTACTGCGGGTATCAATAATACTGTTGTAAGGTGATTGCCGAGCCCCAGGGAAAACAGGAACAAAGCGAGCCAGAGATAATTAATCCGCCCGCTCTGGCGCCATACCGTGAGCATAAGTATTACCATGGCAACCAGGAAACAGTTCAGGGTGTAAACTTCCGCTATAACCGACTGTGACCAGAATACCCTTGAAAAACCGAAGAGCAGGGAAGACACCGCGGCTGTGAAGTTAACTCCGCCAATCTTCTTGATTATAAGGAAGAGCGCGAACAGCGTAGCTGCCGCAAAAAACGCGGACATAAGGTTAGCCCTGAAGGCAAGTGAGCCTACAGGTATCCTTGAGAACACATTATTGATTATAATATAAAGGGGATAACCGGTAGGGTAAGAAGCGCCCAGCGTCCTGCCAAAGAACCCGAACCTTGCGGAGTCGCCCCAGCCGCCGATACCTGGCATGAGAGTCATCAGGTAAACGATAAAGGCTGCCGCGGAACAGGCAAACGCGTATAAAAATTCCTTCCTTACTGTCTTATTCATGTCAGGTCATTTCCCGCGCTCATTATCCTTCCCCTTTAGCCAGCCTTCCTAAAACAACCACCATTGCCAGCATTAACCAGAACAACAGGCTTATTGAATGCTCACCGAGGAAGTAATCGAAGGTCCCGTGCGTCATGAAGGCGGTATAGCAGCCTGTTATTCCCACAAGCATACCACCGGTATTCTCTTTACCCGCAGCCTTCAGCGCTTCCAGCGCCTTCCTGAACCCGGCAATAACCAGCAGGATAAAGACCGCCATTCCCGGTATACCCAGACCTGAGCCCATCTCAAGGGGAGTGCTGTTGCTGTTATGGCTGGGAACTCCATTTATTATCCTCATGGTGGATGACGGCGCGCCTTCGGCATAATCCCTGGCATAAGCGAACCTGAAATTGTCAGGCCCCAGTCCGAGCAGGGGATTGGAAACAATAATTTTTGCGGCGCTCTTCCACAGGTATAACCTTTCCCGGTTTGACGGCGCTGAAGTATCAATAAGGCTTTTTACCCGGTTAGCGTACGCCGTGTCAAAGACCGTAGTCGCGCCAAACATCATCAGTGAAACCACCGCAATCCCGGCAAGTGTTCTAAAGTGGAGCTTCAGCCTGATGTTCCTTTTACTCACAAACAGCATAACCAGGATGCCCGCAAAGAATCCCAATAACCCGCCCCTTGAATACGTAAGTATAAGCGCTTCTATCATAACCAGCAGCCCTATCCATCCCGGGATACTCATGCCCGCCTTCTTCTTCCTGTTAAGAGCCGCGCCTATTATTATAAATACCGACATCTCAAGGTACATGGCCAGTATATTCGGATAAGCAAAAGTTGACTTAATCCTGAGGGTTTCACACCCCACCAACCGGAAGTGCTCCTTGAAGAATATTGAAAATACCCCGGAAACACCCGGGGCAAAACGCTCTGAAAACCCCAGCAAACAGACGAACATTGCGGAAACGAAGAGCGCCATTGAAATCCTTTTCAAATCCCGCCCGCTCCTGACTATGTCAATAATGGCAAAGAACAGGAGCGCGTCCATCAGGAACTTCATGGCAACCCTTATTGCCCATATCACATTCTCATCCGCTGCGGCGGCGCATATAAAATAAAGAACGACCAGTACAATAACCGGCACAGTGTACCAACCCTTCCATATTTCAAAATCCCTTTTGCCCAGCCTTCGCGCTCCCCATGCAAGCAACAACACAATCGCTATTCCCTCTAACGTGGTGTTTACCAGGGGAATATCTATTCCAAAGTCCCTTACATCAATATTAAAGGGAATCATGAACACGAGAACCAGCAGAATAATAAATGAAAATCCCCCTATTGCTTTCATGCCTTCGCCCCTTTTTCAAGAAAGGATTTCAATATGCCCGCATCATCCTTATCAAAGGTCTTAAACAGTCTCAGCAGTACCAGGTAGATGATTATGGACAGGGGTACCATAACAACAAGTATAGTCATTACGCTTTTACTCCTGGCGTACAGCAAAAATAAAGACAGTATACCCGTGGCCGCCAGTGGTTTGAATATTATTTTATGTAAAGGTATTTTACCGAGGTGCCGCGATACCGCGCTGAAGCACAGAATGAAAAGCAGAGCCTCGGTTGCCACCGTGGTTATACATGCCCCGATATAACTCAGGCGAGGTATAAGCAGGAAGTTCAGGCTAACGTTGAACAGGGCGCAGCACACTACCGAAACCGCGTAGACGCGCTGTTTATTAATGGCAATCAACAACTGCGTAAGCACGTAGTTCACGAATATTATCACGTCAGCCCAGATAAGTATCTTCAGCGCCGGCACGGAGTTCACAAAACTTTCCCCTACTATGCTTACAAGAAACTTATCCGATAGTAACATCACACTTGCGGCAACGGGAATGATAAATACCATCAGGAACTTTATTGCCTTCCCGCTCATAAACAGCAGTGATTCCCTTGACTTCTTGAACGTATACGAGAATACCGGGAACAATGCGCCCACGAAACCCGCGGCAATCATCATGAACAACTCAAGGCCCTTGTACGAAAGGCTGTACCAGCCAACTACGGCGTCTCCCTTCATAACCGACAGCATTATTTGGTCAACCCTGAAGTATATCCCGGAAAAGAATATCGGGATACCTATCGGCAGGGCTTCCCGTATAATCTTCTTCCAGAACTTAAAATCAAGGTTGAACCGCAGTTTTACGAATACCCTGTTAAGAATGATGTAACAACCTATCCCCGAAACCAGAGAGGCAATAAAATAAACGTTTACAACGCCCTTTAAGCCCATTCCCGCATTCAACGCCGCAATCCCGAGCACCGTGCACAGTACCCTCTGGAATATCTTGACCAGCGCCTCATAGCCCATCCGCTCATATGCCCTGAAAACAGCGCTGAATGATTCAATAAAAGAATTTAATATAAGGGAAAGAGTAAGCAGGTACACCGCGTATATGGTATCTCCGGGATAACCCATCACCCTGACGAGCATGGCGACAAAACTCCACGTAAAAATTGCCAGCAGGATTTTTATAACCGCAATGTTGCTCACGTACTTGTTGGCTTCGTCCCTGTTCCTGGCAATTTCGCGCACGCTGAGCATGGTAAGCCCGAGGTCGGAAAAAACAAGAAACAGGCTGGCAAAAGCATATGCCGTAGAGAACTTGCCGAAGCCCACGTCGCCCAGCAGCCTGGCAATGAAGTAAAATACCAGTATGAAATTAAAAAACTTGCTCAGCGCCTCCCCCGCAAAGAGAAACACCGAGTTCCTTACAATCCTTCTAACGTTATTGATTTCTCCGCTCCTTTATTCCCTCTCCGCCTTCTTTATTATTTATCGTACAAAAACATTATACTAAAATATCGGTTTTTTTCATGTAAGCGTTAGCAATAGTAATTTTCCCGCACTTATAGAAAAACTAAAGAATCGATATTCTGCGGGTGTATATTTACATTCCCTCCACGGAAAAAATGACGTCCTTCTTTAAATCTCTCAGGTAACCAACCTTGCCGAACCATGAAATCCACTTCATGCCGGACGTATCAGCATCTCCCGCAAAAACTGCATTTATATCCTCGTTTATTTCATGTATTTTTTTGTCCTTCTGCAGAACGAACTTCCTGTCATGGGCATGCCCTGTACTGAGCAGAAACACTTCAACCCTGCATTTACCGGAGTTTGCCGAAGATAGTCCGGCGGGAAAAACGGGGCCGGCGGGCTCAAACTTAATTTTCAGGGGAGTATTGATACCCTTCCTCAGCAGGAGAACCATTTCGGCAAGCTCACTGAACCTTTCCCTTGCCTCAAGGCTTATACTTGATGCATTTATTATGGAGTCGATTTTTTCCCTGAACGGCGCGGCATACTCCTCGTCATAGAATTTCTTAACGTAAATCTGAGGCTTTGCATTGTACTTCTCTATCCTGTTAAAAAGTTTAACCAGGAGCGGCAGGTAATGCTCAGCCATTTTTTCCGCGTCCGGCATTACATTTTCTTCAACAATGCTTACCCTTTCATCAAGCTGCCTGATTAACCCGCTGTAATCAAAACCTTCAAGCGAGAAGAACAGCATAAGATCACGTACATCCTTCTCCTTCAGGCTCCGTACCCTGCCATAATCATTAACGGACTTTATGTATTTTTCGAGATTACTTTTCCTTATGTGGATTTTGTTTTCCCTGAGGGAATACCCGTCTATTGAAAAACTTCCCTTGCGCCATGCGTACTTCATTATGTTAAAGTCATAGGAGATGTCCAGCTTAAGCCCCTTCTCTGAAACAGACATGCTGAATTTCGGGTTTCCCTCCACGCGCAGGGTCTCATCGTTAAGTATAAATATCACCCTGGACGGCAGTTTATGCCTTTTGAATTCTTTTTTTATTATCTTGTTATAGTAGTTCTCAAGCCAGTAAAATCCCGGCTTCTCCCTCTCCTTGCGCGGGCTCCAGGTCTTCAGGTAATCTATTATTATATCCTCAAGTTTTCTGCCCCTATACCTTTCGTCCATGAAAGATTCATTTGAAAATATTTCCCTTATTTCCTTCATCAGCGCGTTGTACTCGTTCTTAACGTTGTCATATATGCCCTTTACCTCTTCAATTTCATCTTTGTACATATCCCCCAGGCCTATCCTGTTTATAACAAAACTTAACCGGTACCCCTCTGGCGCGGGGTTACTCATATACCTGTCAATAATACGGGAAGTTTTCTCAGGCAGCCTGTAACCGTCAAGGGCCAGCCGGTTTATCAGGTCTTCTGATTTATCCGCGCCAACGACCGACACGTCGTATTTGTCGATTTTAACGGATTTTATTATCTTCTTTCCGAACAAACCGGGTTCGCGCGTCGGCGGCTTCCTCTTTCCCCTGAAAAACCCCGCCAGGTAATCGTGAATCCGCATGTCTGTCGGGGAAACTACGGGCTCTGCGGAAGAAAGCACGGGTATAACCCACGCAAAATTGGCAATTTCATTCGACTTTAACCCCGCCGAAAGGAACATGGTCTGTTTCTTCCCGTCCCACGATATTACGGCCCTCTGATCCGGCTGATAAAGTTCCGTTGCGATATCGGAAACAAAAAAACCTCCCGCGTAAAGGTCCGTTAACAACAGAAACAGGGTGATACTTAGAATAGTGAATACACTTAATCTTTTCATTAAGGTTATTGGTAGTACTCTATGATTCAGGCTATGTCAAATTCCATGAAATCCTTTGCCAGAAGTGTTTTCGGGAAGAATGATTTCGCTTCATTGTAAAAGTCGTTTATTCCGTAAACCGTCCCGTCATCGATGTTCGTGTCGTAACGGGGACTGATATGAGTGATTATCAACTGGGCCACCCCCGCTTCTTTCGCCACCCTGCATGCATCCTCAATGGAGGAATGTGAACTCCTGTCTGCAAGTTCCTGTTCCTTCTTTGCAAAGGTCGCCTCGTGTATCAGGACATCCGCTCCCTCCGCAAGCTCAACGGAACCCTTGCAGTAGGCGGTATCCCCGCAGTAAACTATCTTCCTGCCGTCATCTATCTTCTCCACAAAATCATTACCGTCAAACGTCCTGCCGTTATCCAGTTTTATAGTTTTCCTGTCCTTAAGATCCCTGAACATCGGCCCTTCGGGTATGCCGCACTTCCTTGCCTTATCCACCATAAAACTGTACCTGGGTTTCCTCGTGACAGAAAAACCATAAGTAATTAAACTGTGTTTCAAAGAGTTTGAACGCACAATGAACTTATCATCCTCATATACGGAACTCATGGGCTTAGCGGGAACATCCTGGATTCCCAGCTCGTAAGTAAGATGGAAGTTCACTATCTTCCGGTTCTCCTTTATAAAGGACTTTATACCCCTGGGGCCGTAAATGTCCACCCTCTCGGTTATAGCTTCCAGCCCCCTGGATGAAAGCATCCCCGGCAAACCAAAAACATGGTCGCCGTGGAAGTGCGAAATGAATACTTTCTCAAGTTTTGACAGTTTCAGCGACGCCCTCTTCAACTGATGCTGTGTCCCCTCGCCGCAGTCAAAGAGCCAGAACCTGCCTGAATCCTCAAAACACAGGGCAATTGAAGAAACGTTTCTTTTGAGTGACGGGACCGCGGCTCCGGTACCGAGAAAAATCAATTTCATCTTTATTTTATTTTCTCCTTACTTTTATATCCTTCCGCCTTTTCAAGAGCAACCCGCCTCACCCTCTTCCTGCTCCTCAATAATGTATTTACATGGAAGAAGGATTTAACCGTTCCGCCCTTTTTCTCAACCCTATCGGTGATATCCTTTGCAGCCTTTTTCGCGCCGACAATGCTCTGCGTAATAAACAGAACCAGGCTCTTCCCCGAGAAATCATTGTTTGCGATAAACGAACTCATGGGCGCCGAGCAGGCTGACCCCCAGTTCGGACTGCCAAGAAATATCCTGTCATACCCCGACACATCAACGGTCTCCGGTTCAACTCCTGCGGGAACTTCCGACTTTGTATCCTTCATAAGAGAAAGCATCCCGGAGAAACCTTTTCTGCCCTCCCTGTCCTTGATTTCAACAACGTCCGCTTTAAGACTCTCTCCCAGCGCCTTTGCTATAATCCCTGTCTTTCCCGTAAACGAATAGAATAAAATCAGCGTCTTCATGAACTGACCTCCTTCTCCAACCATTCAAGATAATCCCCGCTGCCGTCAACTATCGGCAGAGCTATTATCTCGGGGACTTCGTATTTATGTATTTCCTTAACCTGCTTGACCAGCTTCGCGAACACCGACATCTTTGACTTCACGATAAGAAGCGTTTCCTTTTCCTTCTCGACCTTGCCCTTCCATGAAAATACCGACTTCACACCACCAATGATGTTCACACACGCCGCAAGCTTCCTTTTAACCAGGGCATCCGCAATGCGGGAGGCTTCTTCTTCCGAACCCGCGGTAATGAAAACAACTATATATTCAGGATTATTCTTTTTCATGGCCACCCGTAATAACCTTTGTTACCCTCGTATTAAGCCCTTCCTGCCTGCTGAAAACCTTCTTATCGTAAATCATAAGAAAAATATAAACAACAACAAATGTTACGCAACCCGAAACAACACCCGCCGGTTCTGAGCCGGTTATCCTCTCGCCAACCAGGAACCCGGCGATTAAGCCAATAACCGGAACGCCGTAAACAAGCATAGCTACCCGCGAGAACACGGCGCTGCTTATGGATACAACAACCCTGTCCCCGACTTTTGCAGCCACGTCGTTTTTAATTTCCACCGTCTTTTTACTGCCCGTGGGATTGCATACCTGGAAATGCTCGCACTTTTCGCATGAGGCTGATTCAACCTCAACTTTTATCACGTCATTACCAGCTTCTATAACCCTTCCTTCTTCTTCCATATTTTATATGAATGAAAACAGGTACCCCATCACCAGCGCTGAAATACACACCACCCCCAGGTAAACCAGAAGTATCCTGTTCCCGAACTCCTTCCTTACAACCAGCAGCGCGCCATAACTTGTCACAGGGCCCGCTATAAGGAGCACCAGTCCGGCCCCGGCGCTCATGCCCTGCGCAACAAACGCATGCACCATCGGGACGCTTGCGGTAGAGCATATGTACATGATAAGACCGAATATGAGCGCAAACGCGTAACCGAACCCTCCCGAAAGATAAACCTTTATGAAGTTACCCACCGGCACCACACCCGCGACAACGGCAGCAATAACAAGGCCTATTACAAGTTCAAGCCACATTTCAGTTAACATATCATAGGCATAATAAACTACTGAAACAACCTTGTTGATAAACCCTTTCTTGTGGTGTTTATGTTCTTTGTGGTCGCCTTCCGCGCAGTGCGGGCACTTTTCCCCTTCAACCTCAACCTTTGGTTCATACGGCAGCATGTTGCCTATAATGCCTATCAGCAGTCCCATGATGATTACAGACAGGCACAGGTAAACCGTAAAATTCAAACCAAGCAGTTTGTAAGTAACGGCAACCGCGGTTATTGACGTAGCGGGAGTTGCCACCAGGAAAGCAAGCACGGGCCCCAGCGCCACCCCTTTTTTCTTTAATCCTATGGCAATGGGCAGGGAACCGAAACAGCACAGGGGAAGAATTATCCCGGCAATCGTTGCCAGCAGTATAGGCGCTATACCCTTCTTGCTTAAATACCTGTTCACCCATTTCTGCGGAAGGTACTCGTGTACCAACCCGCTTATCACAAGCCCTATCGCCAGCGCGGGTCCGACTTCAACAAGGTAATGAACCAGCGTTTTTAAAAATTCTCTTATCATTTAACTATCATCCCCGTCTCATTATACCATAACAGCAAATCAAGTTCAATTAGCGGCACATTGATTTTTTCCGCAAACCCCTTCATCCTGTTCTCTATACTGATATAGCGCTTTTTTGAAACAGGGTCCGGGATACTCCCTATAACCTTAAACTCCTTTAACAACTTGAGCACATGGACATCAAGTATCGCAAGGTCCCTGCCGAACCCGAGGTTTCTCAGGAAATGACTTGCCTCCTTGTAACCTATTCCCATTATATTTTTATCAAGCCACCGCCTTGCTTCTTGAACATCGTCCACATTCAACTTCTTCTTAATCCTTATCCTGCCTTTTTCCGTAAGAAAATCCCTTGCATTAACGATATAACGCGACTTGTTCCTGTTGAACCTCACCCTGCCCATGTAAGCCCTGATGTCTTCCGCGTTTCCGGTAAAAAGCGCTCCCGTCCTTTCAAGCTCATCTATCGCTTCGTTACAGTGTACCGCCCTTGAAAGTGGAGTGCAAATGCAGAATGCAAGCTCCGCGAAGACATGCCTGTCGGGTTTTTCCCAATTTAACGCCAGTTCCCTGAGGCGCCTTCTTATCGTGGGCTTCATTAATTTATAGCTTTTTAACAGTCGCGCCTTACTTAACATAAATATCATTATACAAATATGATATAAAAAATACAATTAATAATTAAATACATATTTAAGCACTTTTAGAACTCATTCATGGGAACCAATACACTGAGAAAGCGCAGGTGATTTCCCGGAAGTGCTGTTTCTAGCGCTTTCAGGAAACAAAACAACTATCCAGGGAAGAGTAAATCATTCCATAGAAAAAGGGGACAACCCGTATTTCAAAGAGCTGTCCCCTTTCGTCTGCCTTTTTTCTTACGCGGACGCTGACTTTCCCATGTCGTCCTCGGTGAACTCGGCGTCTATAACCTCGCCTTCCTGTTCCTTGCCGCTTTTATCCGAACCCGGGCAAGAACCGGAACCGGGCTGCGAACCGCATGCATTTGCCTGAGCGCCTGCCTGGGTATTCTTGTATATCGTCTCAGCCAGCTTATGGGACGCTTTAACCAGCGCATCCTTCGCCCCGGTAATCCTCCCGGAATCGCCGCCCTTTAGGGCTTCTTTTGTATCCTCAAGGGAAATCTCAATATCCCTCCTTTCTTCGGCGCTTAACTTCTGGCCGTGTTCCTTAAGGTTCTGTTCCACGGAGTACACCAGGTTACTGGTCTCGTTCTTAAGCTGTATCAGGTCCCTGTTCTTCTTGTCTTCCTCCGAATGTTCCTCCGCGTCCCTGACCATTTTCTGTATTTCTTCCTCATTAAGACCGCTTGAAGACTTTATGGTTATTTCCTGGGACTTCCCCGTTCCGAGGTCTTTTGCAGAAACATGCGTTATCCCGCTGGAATCAATGTCAAAAGCAACCTCAATCTGCGGTTTACCCTTTGGCGCGGGCGGTATGCCCGGAAGCTCAAACTGCCCCAGAGTCTTGTTGTCACTGGCCATGGGCCTTTCACCCTGGAGCACGTGCACCGTTACCGCCGGCTGGTTTTCCTCAGCCGTTGAAAATACCTGGCTCTTCCTGGTTGGTACGGTCGTGTTCCTTTCAATGAGCTTAGTGAATACCCCACCGAGCGTCTCTATGCCCAGTGACAGGGGTGTCACGTCAAGAAGCAGGACATCCTTAACCTCACCACCGAGAACTCCCGCCTGGATTGCCGCGCCGACAGCCACCACTTCATCCGGGTTAACGCCCTTGTGCGGCTCCCTGCCGAAGAATTCCTTGACCGCTTCCACTATCTTAGGCATCCTGGTCTGCCCCCCCACAAGCACAACCTCGTCTATATCATTCTTGGTTATACCCGCGTCGGACAGCGCCTTCCTGCACGGCTCTACCGTCTTCTTAACCAGGTCACCGGTAATCTGTTCCAGTTTTGCCCTTGTTAGTTTTAAGTCCAGATGTTTTGGCCCGTTCTGGTCGGCAGTGATAAACGGCAGGTTTATCTGTGTCTCAAGGGTTGTTGAAAGCTCGCACTTTGCCTTCTCCGCCGCCTCCTTTAACCTCTGCAACGCCATGCTGTCCTTGCCCAGGTCTATGCCTTCCTGTTTCCTGAACTCATCAAGCAGGTGTTTTATAACCCGCTGGTCAAAGTCATCTCCCCCGAGGTGCGTGTCACCGTTTGTCGCCTTAACCTCAAAGACACCGTCGCCTATTTCAAGGATGGATATATCGAATGTCCCTCCTCCAAGGTCATACACAGCTATTTTCTGGTTAACCTTCTTGTCCAGCCCGTACGCAAGCGCTGCGGCAGTGGGTTCATTGATTATCCTCAACACCTCAAGGCCGGCTATCCTTCCCGCATCCTTTGCCGCCTGCCTCTGGCTGTCATTGAAGTACGCGGGAACGGTTATGACCGCCTTGGTAACCTTCTCCCCGAGGTACGTCTCGGCATCCCTCTTTAACTTCCTGAGGATACTGGCGGATATCTCCTGCGGAGAGTACTCCTTCCTGCCAACCTTTATCGTTACATCCCCGTTGGCTGCCTTAGAAAGACCGTAAGGCACCAGCTTCCTGTCCTGCTTGATAACATCGCTGTCATACTTCCTGCCCATGAACCTCTTAACCGAGAACACCGTGTTTCCGGGATTGGTTACAGCCTGCCTCCTGGCAACCTGGCCGACAAGTTCATCCCCGTTCTTTGCGTACGCGACGACCGACGGGGTGGTTCTGCTGCCCTCCTCGTTCTGCAGCACCTTCCCCTTCCCCGATTCAAGAACAGCCATACACGAGTTAGTGGTTCCCAAATCAATTCCAAGTATCTTGTTCATAACACTTACCTCCTTTTCATAATATATTTTTTTTCTTATACTCTAACCTAAAACTTACCTAAATCCGATACAATTAAACCTTACATTCCTTTGTCCTCCCCTCTTTGATATTTCGACAACTTTCGAACTATCTTCTTAAAAAAAACTTACCAGTCTTCGTCCATATCCTCAAAAAACTTTCTAACCTCTGAGAATATATCTTCATTTATCGATATATGCGAAAACTGTCCTTCCCTTTCCATGCTTATCAGCCCTGCCCGCCGGAGTTCTTTTAAATGATGCGAAACCGTTGAAGGTGAAATTTCAAATTCCTTGCAGATGTCCCCGACACAGCATTCCTCCTGCCCGGATGAATCATGGTGTTCAACAATCCGGATACGGATGGTTCTGTATATTCTCATCCGGTTGCTGTTGGACAGCGCCTTGAAGACTTCCACCAGGTCCTTCACTGTTCTCACTTCCTTTCAATTAGATACTTCGAAACTTTTATCATTATTAATATATCACAAGATGTTGTGTTTGTCAAGCGATAAATACCACATATCGTCGTCAAAGAGATTTTTAAACCACCACTAATAATGGATTTATCTGAGGTATCCGACAGTTGTCGTTAAGTTCTTGTTCCTTCTTAAAAACCGCGGATGATGGGTGTTGTGAACTATCACATAAACTTCTTGCCAAGAAATACTTTTAACATTATAATTTCTTTATAAAACTCCAAGAATTACCGGAAGAAAATATGTTCTTACATCTGAATTAGGATTTATTAATTCCCCCCCCGGGGGCTCTTTTGGCTAGTGTTTTTTTTGTAGAATCATTAGGGCATGATTTATAACGAGAACACCAACTTATCAAAGAATTTAGAATCATGGTATATTTGCATTGTTTCATAACGATACAGCTAAACTACTTACCCGGATACCGGTAATGAAAAAGAACGTAATCCGCGCTGTCCAGCGTGAATCCGCCCGGAGCAGGAACAAAGACAAAGACAAGGGGCTAGAAAAATAGCTATTGATTTATGTAATAGAAATAAGTTAATATACT
>JAUXDE010000164.1 GCA_030618495.1 Clostridia bacterium | reverse complement strand
CCCCTGAAACCCGTTCCGAATACGGCATCAACGATAACATCGCATCCCCTCAGAACCTGTCTCACCGGGGCAATCGATTCGTTGTAACCGTCAATAAACTTTATTCCCTTCAACTTCCTTGCCCTGGTGTAATTCGCCAGGGCATCACCTTTCATTTCCTTTTCCCCGGCAAGCGTCACGACATGCGCGGAAACTCCCATCTTCCGCATATATCTTGCGGCGACAAACCCGTCCCCGCCGTTATTACCCTTCCCGGCAAAAATCACAACCTTCTTCCCGGACATGCCGCCCAACCGGCCGCTGAGGACTTCCACTAACCCCTTCCCGGCGTTCTCCATGAGTTCCAGCCCGGGCTTACCGCCTGCGATAGCCACCCTGTCCATTTCCCTTACGTCTTTGGCTTTCAGAATATCCATTAATCCACCACCATGGCATGGGCAACAGCGTAATTGCCTGTATGACTCAATGTTATAATAACCTTATGCCCTTTATCCAGAAGTCCGCGTTTCATGGTTACCCGGGGCTGACCTGTAGCATCATTTTTAATTTCAATGCTCTTCAACGCCACTCCGCCCTTTCCAAGAGCCTTCCACACGGACTCTTTTGCCGCAAAGCGAACCGCATAATGCTCATACTTCTTCTTCTTTGATTCACAATACCCAATCTCACTTTCAGTAAAAACCCTGCTTCTGAACTTATTATTACCGAGTAGTTTCTTAATCCTGCTTACCTCAACAATATCTATGCCCGTACCGTAAATTTTCATAAAATCCTCTTAAAATCAGCTTATTATACATAACACATATTTTAAAGTCAATTAAAAACCTGTCTAGCGAATATATGTCTTTAATGTAATTGGACTTATAGGTTCTTTTATTAACTTAATATAATCTTTATAATTAGATGATAAATAATATAACAAACGACTGGAGAAAAAAAATGACTGAAAATATCTACATTAGCGTGGGCAAGCGCATCCGGGAAGAAAGACTTAAAGCTGATTTGACACAGGAACAACTTGGAGAAAAAGCTGATATACACTATTCCTTCCTTGGCTATATTGAAAGGGGAACCAAAAAGGCAAGCGTCAGGACTTTAAAGAGAATCGCCGATGCCCTTTGCATACCTCTTAATACATTGTTTGCGTCAATTGAATTAAAACCGAGAAAATCGGTTTATTCGATGGCAAATAAATTTGATTTCTTCCTGAAAGACAGGCCGAGGAAAGACCAGGAACAGATATTTAAGATATTCAAGACTTTTATAAAAAAGATAGACAAGTCATTCTAGTGTAGTGTTACTAAAATATCTTTGGATATGAAGGGTCGCAGATCCTGAGCTTGTCGAAGGACAGGCTTTGAGATACAAGAAAAGACACTACAGATATTTGTTCTGCCTGTACCATTCCAATGTCAGCTTCATTCCCCTCTCAAGCTCATACTCAGCCGTGAAGTCCAGTTCATTTTCTATCTTTTTCGTTGAATACTTCCAAGAGCCGTGTTTAAGGTCTATATAATTGCGCATGGTAAACAAGGGGATCCTGCCTGTAATCTTTCCGTGTACCCAGAAAACAGGCAGGGTCAACAGACACAAAGAAAGGGGAACCTTCAAAGCCACCGCCTTCTTGTCCATGGCCTTCTCAACGCTTGAAACAATTTCCAGCCTGGTAAACAATCCGCGCTGCGCCGCCAGATACGTCCTGCCTGAGGCAATATCTCTTTCCGAGGCCAGAATAATGGCTTTCACGGCATCCTTCACGTAACATATATTCGATATACCTTTCCCTATCAGGGGTTTTATTCCCTTTTTAATTGCCACGAAAAAAGAATATATAGCGCTCCTGTCGCGCGGACCGTACATCAAGGGAAGCCTTATAACCGTAAACGGGAGTTTATCCCCGATCGATTCAAGGTACTTCTCCGTTTCAAGTTTCGTCCTGCCGTAATCGGATATGGGATTGCCTTGGCTTTCCTCGGTAAGCGTCCTGTCGTCACCGGACGGGCCGCCTGCGGCAACGCTTGAAACAAACAGGAACCTCTTTAGCTTCTGCCCTGATTCAATACATGTTTCAACAAGATTTTTCGTGCCGTTGCAGTTAACCCTGTGATACCCCTCGTAATTCTTCGCCATCACTGCCGCCGCAAGATGATACACGTAGTCAACTCCTTTTACGGCTTCCTTGAGGGAGTTCTTGTCCGTCACATCACCGTAGACATACTTTATTTTCAAATCCTTAATCCAGGTAATGTCATCGCTTTCCCTTACAAGGCAAACGACTTCATAATCCTTTTCCACCAACGCCTCCAAGTCGGA
>JAUXDE010000153.1 GCA_030618495.1 Clostridia bacterium | reverse complement strand
GCAGTTTTCTCCGCCTGCAAGGTTCATTATCTTCCCCCATATCCCCGAATGTTCCACAGCATTTGCAAGAGCCAGCCCAACGTCACGGGTATGGCATATTTCTATACAGGTATCAAGGGGCATCTCAAACATCAAAGGATCAAGCTGTAATTTATTCATTGAAACTATATAGGTTAATCGCAGTATTACCCAGTTCAACTCCGATTCTTTTATCAGCTCTTCGCACTGCAACTTCTGTTTGGCATAGTAATCGTGTGAAGTGGGTATTAACGGGTCTGTTGTTTTTATATGTGGATTCTTCCGCCTGTCACCGTATATTGCTATGGAAGATGTATAAACAAGTTTCGGCGCGGGTTTTTGTTTCTTCATGGCATTGATTATATTGGCTGTACCACCGACGTTTATTGTTTCAGCTAACTCAGGCATTCTGTCGGCGGCAGGTGGTATCATTGCTCCCGTATGTATAACAGCATCTACGCCTGACACGGCTTTTTCCACATCTTCAGGATTCCTGAGGTCCCCCCATATGATTTCAGCTATATTCTTATATTTTTTTGCGGTTTGTTTATTTTTGGCTGTTTTTATATCAAATATCCTGATATTATGGTTTCTAAGAATCAGTTCATCAAGCACACCCGTCCCGACTATACCGAAAGCGCCGGTAAGTAACACGTTCATTTTTTATCTTCTTTCAGACTTCAGGTTTTATACCTTCTGCTTATATTTTTTTCTTTAGTGTCTTGCTGTAGAACTTTGCCGTTTTTATACCGCCGCCGTAAACACTGCCGTTAAGAAACATTATTATCACTAAAATAATTATTCTTCTCCCGAAAAAAAGACATCCCATGGACTGAAGATGCCGGTAACAATACAACTGTACTGAGTAAAACGGAATACGAGGACGATGGGACTTGAACCCACAACCTCTAGCGTGACAGGCTAGCGCTCTAACCAAATTGAGCTACGTCCCCAGTGAAACGGGAAAGAATATTCAGCTTTTTTGATTCATTACGTCTTTAGCGGGTACCGAGATTAAAACGCCGGTTCCCGGCTGGGATAAATCAACTCCCGCGCCCAGCAGTATTTTCTTTAATTCAGGAATAACACTGTCATCTTTAATCAGGGTAAGTATTGTTTTGTTGTGTTTCTTTGAATCTCCCACCAACTGCCTTAACCCGGCAAAAACCGGGATATCGTACGCAAGAATACCCCCCATGCCTTCACTGTGAATGATTGTGCCTTTTGTTATACCCGCTTCAACAAAAGCCGCCAGTACATCATTTAAAAGTTCTTCCTTGTTGAGTATGAATATAAGCAATTCCATGCGCTTTCCTATTCTTCGGCTTTTTTGAAGATATCTATCGCTTCTTCATTTGTTTCTGCGCTATACAACCCCTTTAAAAGCTCCTCATTTTTCAGAATCCTTGTCAGGTGAGCAAGTATTACCAGGTACTCGTCTATGTTTTTGCTTGGTATTGCCATGAGGAATATCAGCTTTGCCGGCCTCTTATCAAACGATTCGAAATCAACACCCGCAGTTGACCTTCCAAAAACAATAAGGAACTTATCCGTCAAATTCGTCCTCGCATGAGGTATTGCCAGTTCATTGCCAATACCCGTTGTTACGAGCTTTTCTCTTTCAAATACTTCCCGCATGAATTTGTCATGGTCCTTAACCTCACCTGTTTTCCTGATATACTCACCGAGCTCCCTTATCGAGCCTTCCTTGTCCTTTGATTTCATATCAAGGCAAATCATGTCGGTTTTCATAAAATTAATTACTTTCACTTAAAAACACCTCTCTTTACCCCCGTATTTAAAATAACATCCCGATTATCACTCTCTTAAGCAGGGAGAGAATAAAAATCGCTATAATCGGGGATATGTCAATGCCTAACCCGGCCGTTGGTATTACTCTGCGGATACTATTCAGCAGGGGGTCTGTAACTCTTGCTATCCACAACGTCACGGGATTATTACCGGCCCCGGCAAACCAGGATAAAACAGCTCTTATGATAATTACGATAATGTATAAATCTATTATTTTCAGTAAAAGATATATCAGGTTCATTTATTGAATTCTTTCTATAATCCACTTATTATATTAAAAAAAATAGTTATTACAACAAAAAAAACATAAAAAAAACCCAACGATTCATTTACCGTCGGGATAAACCAAGGTAAGCGCTTTATACCAGCATAGCCATGCTTTATTTCGCCACGACCACGGTACCGCTTACAACACTGCCGTCCTGCTTCTGTATCTGGTATATGTACACACCGCTCTCAACTATGCCGTACTTGCTTTCACCGTACATACCGTCCCACGTGTTGTTGTCTTCCAGTGTTTTTATTACCCTGCCTGCCATGTCAAATATCTTGATTGTATACAGTCCCGTTGCTTCGGTAAAAACAATATTATCATTATACCCGTCATGATTCGGGGTAAAAATATTGCTCTTTCCCGCAGACGGGTTTACGTCCGCTTTCTTGACGGTAAAGGTTGCAATCATATCGTCGCCTGAGGAACTTATATCCGTTAGCGTAAAAACAATTCTCCTGCCATCGGTGTTCTTGCCGTAGGGGTATGTATTGCTGTTCGGGATAGCCGTTGATGAACTGCTGAAAACCTCCCCAACCGAAAAGAAATCCTGAGCTTCCCCGTAACTTCTACTCTCGTCGAGGTCATCGTTACCGTCAGCCTCTTCCAGGTCAACGTACTTGTGAGCCTTAGTGTCATTGGGGTTGCCCGCTTCAAGCCCCGGCACGGTTTCATCAACATGATATACGAGAATGCCCTCTCCGAACATATCCGAATCAAACCCTTTCTTCTGCCTGTTTACAACAAGGAAGTACTCACTGTTCCCCTTCTGTCCGTAATTAGCAATCACCTTGTACGCCTCAGCATTCTCTTCAATATTTTTTATAGTCCTGGTTCCGTTGGCCGTAACCTCCGTGGGAGTAACCCAGCCCAGTCTTGTCTTGCACCACACGTTCAT
>JAUXDE010000119.1 GCA_030618495.1 Clostridia bacterium | reverse complement strand
GAAGGGAACGATTATCTGGCCGATTGCCGGCGGCGGGAAGGTTGTTTCGCTCTTCGGTAAACAACCTCATCCTGAACTCCCGGGCACAAGCGTGATTAACAGGGGAATCAAGATAAAGGTTCCATCAGGCAATTCCGTTATTTCGGTGAAAAACGGCAACGTGCTGTTTGCAAACGAGTTCAAGGGGTATGGTAAGATGATTATAATAGACCATGGAAAGAGCTTCTATTCCATATACGGCCAGCTCTCGGAATTCATGGTGAGGGAAAACGATATTATCCAGAAAAGACAAACTATCGCAAAATCGGGATCAGTCCTTTACTTTGAAATAAGAATGGACGGAAAACCGGAAGACCCGTTAAACTGGCTTAAGTAGTATATAACTGAAAGGAGAAAATTATGCGCGGAAAGAAAAGGAATTATTCTATTGCCGGATTAGTCCTGCTTTTTATTATCCTGACCCTTAGCAGGACGGGTTTCATTAAGAATGTCCAGGCAAAGGCTGATGACATTTACAATGAAATAAAAGTGTTCACGGAAGTGTTCATGATGGTGAAGAACAACTATGTGAAGGAAGTGGAAACCAAGGACCTTGTTTACGGCGCGGCGAAGGGTATGGTCAAGACCCTGGATCCGTTTTCACAGTTCATGGAGCCGGCAATAAACGAAATAATGAAATCAGACGCGGAGGGGCATTTCGGGGGTTTGGGCATAAGGATTGCAATAAAGGAAAGCATCCTTACGGTAATAACGCCCCTGCCTGATACTCCGGCGTACAGGGTAGGCATATTGCCGGGAGACAAAATAGTCAAAATCGAAGACGAGAGTACCTATGATATAACTTTAAAGGAAGCTGTGGAAAAGTTGAGGGGCAAGCCCGGGACAAAGGTTACGATTTCAATTAAAAGAGAGGACGAGAAAGAGCTGATAGATTTTACTATTACAAGGGCTGACATCAAGCTTGAGAGCGTGCCTGAATTCAATATGCTAAATGATAGCATAGGTTACATCCGCCTGACGGAGTTCACAAAGAAGACCCCCAATGACTTTGATAAGGCAATGGATGACCTGCTTGCGCAGGGCATGGAAAGCATGATACTTGATTTAAGGTTTAATCCCGGAGGGTTGCTTAACGTCGCGGTGGATGTTTGCAAGCATTTTATAAGCGATAAGAAAATCATTACGTACACAAAGGGCCGCAGGAAGGAAAATAACCTCAAGTTCTTTGCCAACAGGAAGCCGAAACATGAAAAGCTTCCCCTTGTTGTTCTTGTGAACCAGGGGTCTGCGTCAGGCGCTGAAATCCTGGCAGGTTGTATCAAAGACTGGAGGAGAGGGCTCATACTGGGGCAGAAAACCTTCGGTAAAGGATCGGTGCAGAGTGTTATTTCCCTGTCCGATGGTTCGGGATTGAGGCTGACTACCGCTCATTACTATACGCCTTCGGGAGTATGCATACATGAAAAGGGGATAGAGCCGGATATAAAGGTGGAGGTATCCAGGGAGGACATGATTAAAATAATGAAGCAAAAGAATAAGATATATGTTCCCCCGGGCGCCAGGAAAGCGAAAAAGAATAAGAAGGAAAAGAAAAAGGAAGAGGAAGAGAAGGAGAAAATTGTGGATATCCAGATTGAAAGGGCAAAGGAAATACTGATAGCAAAGGATATATTCTTACGGCCTGAACTTAAATCCCTGCCGGACATTTCAGGAGAGAACCCGGAGAAACAGGGTTCGGAAAAAGACAAATGAGAATAAAAGCGGCATTAACGGGCATAGCTATTGCGCTGGTCCTGATTATATCATTCGGCGTGTACAGGCGCCTGCAGAAACCAGGCGAAGAAATTATCGTTGACAAGAGCTCTTCCTTTAATGGAATAGATGAAATTGTTAAAAGAGAACTCTTAAAGATTGGTGTTTCGGATTCTGATGTCATCAGGATGGTACACGAGGAGAAGGAAAATAACAACATCGCCTGGATACTGCTTACCAAGGAAGTGCTCGTTAAGGAAGATGTGCTGTTTGAAGAATGGGAGAGTGAGATAAGATCATCGCTTGAGTATATAAACGCAGAGGTTTATAAGACAATAATAGATAGGAAAAAAGACTCAATAACGCTGGAAATCGGGCAGGATGACCTGGTTATGGAGGTAATCACGCTGCGTCACGCGCCTGCGAATTCATGCAAGGTAGCCATTATCCTTGATGACCTTGGGTACAACAGGCAGGTTGTTGAGGAATATCTGAAACTGGATATCCCGATAACCTATGCAATACTGCCGTATACCGACCATTCCAAATACCTGGCGAAGAAAATAAAGAAAGCAGGCCATGATACGCTCCTGCATTTGCCCTGCGAACCAAAGGACTACCCCAGGATAAATCCGGGCCCCGGAGCGATACTTGTATCAATGAAACCGTCTCAGATAAGAAGAACGATTTTGAGCGACCTCACAACCGTTCCCGGCGTAATAGGGGCAAACAACCACCAGGGGTCAAGACTGATGGAAGATAAGAAGCTGGTGAAGTACGCATTAGAGGTATTAAAAAGAAGAGGGTTGTTCTTCGTTGATTCAGTGACGACTCCCAATTCCAAGGGGCTGGAAGTTGCAAAGGAACTGGAAATGAAGTCAGCAGCTAACAATATATTCCTGGATAATGAAGACAAGTACGATTACGTTGCAAACCAGATGGAACGGCTCCGGGTTCACGTGAAGAAGTACGGCAGGGCTGTTGCCATAGGCCACGTAACAAGGAAGGCAACACTGGAAGTTCTTACCGATTACATACCGAAGTTCAAGGAAGACGGGATAAGTTTCGTCCACATCTCTGAATTGCTGGAATAGAAATTCAAATCTAAATACCCCTTCACTTATGAAAAAAGGATAAGGAGTGAGGGGAGTATCTAAAAAACATAGCAAAATAATCAAACTAAACTAAACTTAATTTCTTATAGACTATTAAGAGAAAATCAAGTATAATTGAAATAGAAATAAAAAGTAGTTCGGTAAAATAAATGAAAAGAAGCATCACACTTGTTTTGTTGTTCCTGACTGTATGCGCGAGGTTGTCGTCCGCGCATGACATACAGGATTATCCTATATATTACCCGGATAGGGAATATAAGGAACAGGGCTGGAAAGTCCCTAATCTATCCCGCGATACTATTGCCATGGTTGACGGTAAAGAAATCGGCCGGGAAGACTACATAGACTGGCTTGTGATAAGGGCTGATAAGGAATACCTTTTTGAGCAGTTCATGACCGCTGTGCTTATTGGCAGGAAAGCGAAGGAGCTTGGTGTCAGCGCAAGCGAGAAGGAAACCAGGAAACTTGTTAATGCCAGGGTTGACAAGGCAAAGGCAAAGGCAAAGAGCAATGCTGTTAATTTTAAGATACTTCTGGAAAGCAGGAAGCAGACAGAAAGGGAATACTTAAGTAAGTTAAAGATAGATGTTTTAAGGGAAATAGAAAGGTTCCTGGTACCGTCTTTGATTATCAACATGGAATGGGATATCCCCGAGGCTTCGATAAAAAGAATGTTTAACAAAAAGTACGGTAAGGACGGCAGGAGATATAAATTGAAGCAGTTGTTCTTCTCCATTCAAAAAAAATATCTCAAGCGCGGAGAGGCAGGATACGCGGAAGCCGTAGCTGCCATGGAAGAAAAGGCTGAGAAAAGCCTCGAAAAAGTGCTTGACAGGATAAAAGCCGGGGAGGATTTCGGGAAGCTGGCTGAGCTTTATTCTGACGACGAGGTCTCTAAGTACGAGGACGGTTACAGGGGTAAATATGTGAAAGGGAAGTACGGGCTGGAGTTTGACAGGGTAATCCCCGCCCTCGCCAAAGGTGAAGTGAGCGGTGTAATCAAATCCAGGAAAGGTTTTCATATAGTCAAGATAATGGATAAGCAGGGTAAGGACATAGAAATAAGCCATATACAGAAATCAGTAAATTATTATTCGGTTATAGACATGGCTCTATGGGAAAAGGAAAAAGCCGGGCTAACGGAAAAGATAGAAGGCATAATGAAAGACGTTAAGAGCGCCAGGGATTTTATAGAGACAGCCGGGAGGGAGTCCGAGGATTATAACAGCGTATACGGGCTTGACGGCGCGGATGGCTGGGAAAACACCTGGGACATGATACTCGGGAATGATTTGCGGGGGCTGGGAAAAGGCGACATAAGCGGTATAATAGAGGCCGACAGGGGCCTGCATGTTGTAATGATAGAAGATATGAGGGTGACCGAGTATAACGATAGAATGCGGGATGAAATGAAAAAAATTACAGCTCTTGATATCGCGAAAAGGGATTTCGCTAAGTTCAAGAAAACATTGTTTGATGAAGCGGAAATAATAAAGTATCTTGCAAGGTAATTATGAAAAGAATAATCGCAGGGATGTCACTGATTGTTTTTGTGGGGCGGGAAGAAAATGTTTAAGAAAATAATAAGCATAGCCGTTATTCTTGCCGTGTTGCCGGCCCGCGCGGCTTTCCCGCGGGAAAAGCCGGGAAAAAGGGGCAGGGA
>JAUXDE010000163.1 GCA_030618495.1 Clostridia bacterium | reverse complement strand
AAAGTAAAATCATTTAATTAAATAATTTATACAATTGATATTTTTATAAAAAAGTTGTAGAATTTATTTGCTTATTTAAAACGAGCTCAAGTACAAGAGTAATAAGAGAATTCTAACCGGAAGGGAGTGGTAATGAAACTGATTTACAATAAAATATTTCTTGAGCATGACATAGTCCATCCTGAAAACAAGGAAAGGCTGAGCCACTTCAGGGATTTGAAGGATACTAAGATAGCAAACGGGGAAAAATACCTTGAGCTGGTCCATACCCGCCGGCTCATTGACATGGTTAAGGAAGCCAGTAAAAACGGGATGAGCCTTGACGGCGACACGTTGACCTGCAAGAAGACCTATGAAGTTGCCTGTTATGCCGTCGGAGCTGCCATACAGGCGGCGGAAGAGAACGCATTTGCCCTGGTGAGGCCCCCCGGGCATCACGCATCGCAGGACAGGTCAGCTGGGTTCTGTGTTTTCAACAATATTGCGATAGCCGCAAGGTACCTTCTGAATAAGGATAAGAAGGTTTTCATACTTGATTTTGACCTGCATCACGGCAACGGTACGCAGGATATCCTGTTAGGCGAAAAAAACCTCATGTATTTAAGCCTGCACCAATCACCGCAGTATCCCGGCACGGGCATCAGGGATGAAGATAACTGCTTAAACGTTCCCCTTGGATTCGGCATTGCGGATGATGGGTACATAAGGGCGCTGGAGGAGAGGCTTATTCCTGCGCTGGAGGAGTTCAAACCTGATATTGTTGGGGTGAGCGCGGGTTTTGACGGTTATTACAAGGACCTGGGTTACATGAATCCCACCGCGGGCTTCAGGCTGACGGAACTGAGTTACAGGAGGATAAGGGATATTCTTAAACCTTACAAATCCTTTTATTTGCTGGAAGGGGGCTACAATCCTGAGAGCATTTACGAAGGGGTTAATGTTTTTATATAGTAGAGAAAGGGGTCAGACCCCTTCTTGCTATTAAATATGTTGACTAATTAAATAGAAGGTAGTATAATTATTATGAAATTTATTAAAAGGCAATTACGGTAACGTATTTACGAATCGAAGTACTAAGTTGGAATCGGTTTATATGCTGAAAAGGGGGTTTTTAAACCACTGGGGTGGGGGAGATTTAATGGTGGAAATAAATAAACAACTTAAAAACACACCATGTGCCCAAACAGGGGTATATAGCGTCGGTTGTAGATTAAAAGAGCAAGGGATAGAATATATTCCCGCGTTTACGATCGTTAACAGGGTAATCAAACGGAACAATTTAAGCCGGAAACGTCCCGGGTATCAACAAAAGGGAGTTGATTATCCTGCAACGGTGCCGCTCAACAGTAATTATTTTCAACAATTCGATGGTGTTGGTCCCGGAAATATAAAGAGCTATAAACGATTTTACTCAGCCAATACCATTGATACTTATGACCGCAGAAACCGCATTAATCCTGTCCGCAGGCAGACTAAATCAAATATCATAAATTCCTTGATACGCTCCCGGAAGAAATCAGGTCTTCCCGTTTACCTGCAGATGGACAAAAAACTGCCTCTGCGGGGCAATATTAAGCGCGTTTTCCATAGTTAACGATGTATTGGTATTCAGCGATTATATTTTAAAAGAAAATAATATTTGATGAAAAAAAGCATGAAACGCAGTATTATAATAACCGGGGTATTGGCGCTGTGTATTCTCGCAGTATTATTGTTTATTGCCGGGAAAAGAAAGGATGTTGTTATTTGCGCAAAAGGCACTAACAGCCGCCAGCTCAAATACTTTGAATCCACCGATACAAGAATTATAGAAATGCCTTACCTGGAAGAAAAAACAATAATATCATTAAAAAAGTATTCTTTTGATGCCGTTTCAAGCGCCACCATCGAAAAAGAGGATGATTTTCCAACCGTTTATTCCGATAGGATGAAAACCGAATATCTGCGGATTCACAGGCCATACGACCGCGCTTCTTTTCCGCCGAACATAGCGCCACCCCTGTTCCAGTGGGATGACCCCGAGAATAACCTTTGGCTTGTGATATTCACGCCGGACAGCGGCGCGAAGGTAAGGATTATTACAAAGGAACTCTCATGGAGGCCCTCAGGCGGGTTATGGTCCCGGATGAAAGAAAAATGCTTTGGTGGTTCTGTCAGGATGAAAGTGCTGGGCTGCAGTATTGACGAAGAAGGTAAAATCAAAGAGAACAAGGTTCATAGAAGTTATGAGATATCTTTCAGGATATCGGAATATCCTGCCGATGACGTTATCGTTTACAGGCTGGTCAAGCCGATGTTTATGGCTCCTCCGATATGCCCGATCTCGTACTGG
>JAUXDE010000004.1 GCA_030618495.1 Clostridia bacterium | reverse complement strand
CGTCTTTTGTCCATCGTCAGCGTCACTCATCTTTCACATACGTACAGTATTCTCACTCTTCGTTCCTTGACGCTGAAACAAAATACTTTCAGCATATGTCAAGATATGTTAGTAACACTACACTAGGGAACCACGAGTTCCCTTTTTTTCTTTTCCTTCATGCTCATGATAAGATGCTGTGTCAAAGTCAATATGTTGTTGGTCAGCCAGTACAGGGTTAAACCCGCCGGGAATTTTAAAAATATAAATGTAAAAAATACCGGCATGAACATCATCATCTTCTGCTGCGCCGGGTCTCCTCCGGGGGAGGATATTCTCTGCTGGAAAAACATGGACACGCCCATGAGAACGGGAAATACATAGTACGGGTCCTTCATGGACAGGTCTATCACCCACAGGAAGCCTTCATAGCGCAGGGCTGTCGCTCCCTGGAGCATCCTGAACAGCGAAAAGAATATGGGTATTTGAAATATCATGGGCAGGCAGCCGCCTAAAGGATTAGCCTTTTTACTTTTGTAGAAATTCATCGTTTCAGCGTTAAGCCTCTTCGGGTCGTCCTTGTACTTCGCCTGCATTTCTTTCATCTGGGGCTGGAGTTCCTTCATCTTCTGAGTAGCCTTCAGGCTCTTCCTTGAAAGCGGAAACGTAAGCAGGTGAAGTACGCAGGTCAGCAGTATGATTGCAATACCATAGTTACGCGTTAATTTATAGAAGAATTTAAGCATTACCATGAATAGCTTGCTTATCGGGTCAAAAAACCCGTAATTTATTATTTTTTCCAGGTTAATGCCCAGCACCTTCATTTTATCACTGTCTTTGATGCCAACGAATAAATCGATATTAAAGGTCTTTGATTCCCCGGGGTTCAGGCTGAACGCCTCGGCTCCAAGTCCCGTTTGCGGGACTTTCTTGCCGCGTTTTCCTGTTTCGTATTTGTTTATTATTATCCTTGAGAAATCCTTATCCCGGTTAATAAGCGCGCTTACAAAATACCTGTTGCCTATCCCCGTCCAGTCTATTGCCGGGGATACTATGCCATCCTTCAGCTTCCTCCGCAGCCTTCCATCCACGAAACTCAGCACCTTCATGTTCATGTAATTCTCCTTGTTAAGGCTTTCGCTGAGCTTCTTTTCCCTGCTCGTAATCCCCTCGCCGATTATACCGAGGCCCGAATTCCACAGGACGCTTAAATTCTTAAGTTCTTGAACATTTTTTGACTTGTTGGTTATCTTTAACTTAAAATTATGCATACCCCCGCTATAGGAAAAATCGTATATTTTGGATATTTTAATCCCTGAATTCGTAAGATAATCAAACTGTATCCTGGCGTTTTCCCCTTCATTCAGTACTATCCTGCCGTCAGTACGTCCCGGGGATTTGCCGACCTTAAACATCACGTCGGAAATATCCTCAATATTCCTCGCGCTTACCTGTAGCGGGATAATGTCAACTTCCTTCATGAATATCAGGTCCGGCATGTTCTCCTTTTCCTTGTGTCTTTCCTTTATATACCAGTGTTTAATCCCCGCCCCCCTGGAAGTTAGTTCTATTATGTCTTCGGCTGTCTGCACTGTTATTGTTTTTCCCTTTTCGCGAGTCCCTCCCGCCCTTGTTGTCCTGCTTTTAGCGGATTCTTCTTCCATGACCGCCCGCGACTCTTCGCGCGGCTCCGATGTCATGACCTGTCCCCGGGTAAAAGGCTGGTTCTGCGCCGGCGGAGTCGGATTTATTCTGAACCATACCAGCAGAATTAACGTTGACAGAACAACGGCTATTATCACATTTTTTTCCATTTTCCTTGTTTTCTTCCTTTCGTTATTGCCTTCTCTTATTCCTTATCTTTACGCTTCCCCGGCCGAAACGACGGCACGGGGTCGTGGCCACCGCTGTTAAAAGGATGACACCTGATTATTCTCCCCAGGCCAAGAACTATCCCCCTGGCCGGTCCGCGACTATTTATTGCTTCCAGCATGTATTCTGAGCAAGTGGGATAAAACCTGCACCTTCGATTGGTTAGTCCCGAAAAAACCCGGTAAGCCCCGATAAGGAATACTAATATTTTCTTAATCACCTTGTTATTTTTCTCTTACCCCAGAACTCAAGAAGCATCTTTTCAACGGCCGAATAATTCCGCAATTCCGAAATCTTTCTGCGCGGCAGTAATATTATATCAAACCCTTTTTTCAAAACCGCTTTATTAAGCCGGAATACTTCCCTTATAAGGCGTTTCACCCTCAGGCGATGATGGGCTTTACCGACTTTCTTTGACAGCACCCAGCCCATTCTCGTCTGTTTCCCGTCTTTTCTATCCAGTATATACATAACAGCATATTGGTTAGCGGATGATTTCCCGTAGTTATATACGTTTTTAATATCTTCCGTTTTCCTGATGTGTTCGTTTTTATTGAAAGAAAATCTTTTCTCCAAATCTAAACCATCCCGGCATTTTTAGCGTGGCCTTACTCGTGGGTTGTTACTGGCGTCTCTAAGGAATCTGTTGTTGCGTTAAACAGTCAAGCGCTTCCGGCCTTTTTTTCTCCTGGCTTTTATTGTTCTGCGCCCTCCGCTTGTTGTCATTTTTTTCCTAAAACCAAGCCGTCTTTTTCTTCTCTTTTTTTTCGGTTGAAAAGTGCGTTTCATTTTATTTTCCCCAAATATAGTTTTTTCTCTCGTGTTTGTTTAATAGTCGGGAATTATATATTATAATACCGGCCATGTCAAGAATAATAAATCCATAAAATATTCACCCGTTTTAATCGTTAATTATTTTTTTAATTTATCCTTGACTTAAATTATCCAAAATACTATAATCGTCTTATAGAAACAGTCTTAATTCCATATTAAAGACTGAGCTTGGATTCAGCTTAAATCCGAAAATTATATTGTTAACGATAAGAAGGAATTGTTTTCATCCCAAATGTTTTATTCTCTACAAAACCTAAAATACCTTGAAGTTCTTAACGAGTTATCCACAATTGTTTATAACTTGTGAATAACTTTTAGCCGTTTATGTTGACTCGTATGTAAACTTATATATGCCTTGATAGAGAATGCCCCAAATCCAACGGTGGAAAACTCATACAGACCAGCCGCGTAATTCGGGGTTCAAGTTTACTCTATACAAGATTAAGGATTATTTATGCCATTAAACCCCGAACAACTCTGGGACGAAGTCCTTTCTCATCTGAAGAACAACATTTCCCGGGAAAGCTACGAACTCTGGTTCAAACCGATAACCCCGGCTTCATTTGACGATAAATTCCTTAACTTAAGCGTGCCTAATAAGTTCTTCTCAGACTGGCTTCAAGACCATTATCAGGAAGAACTTGAAAAACTGGTAAAGAATGTTACTGATAAGGATGTTAAGGTTATTTTTTCCCTTGACCCTAACTCCAAGAAACTGATTATTGAAAAAGACATTGAAGAACCGGCGCCCCCGGAGAAAGAAGCAATCCCAAGCCCCGTTCCGGAAACCTCCTTCAACAGGTCGGAGGACCTTTATCCTAAGTACATATTTAAAAACTTTGTGGTTGGCGGGTCAAACCGTTTTGCGCAGGCAACTGCCGAAGCGGTGGCAAATGCTCCCGGTGAAGTATACAATCCTTTATTTATATATGGCGGTGTCGGCCTTGGTAAAACCCACCTTCTTCAGGCAATAGGCCATCATGTTAAAGAAAAGTTTCCTCATTTATCCGTCTTCTATATTACCGCAGAGAGGTTCACCAATGAATTTATAGAGTCAATCCAGAAGAAACAAATGATAAATTTCAGGGCAAAATACCGCAATCTTAATCTTTTTCTTATAGATGACGTCCAGTTTATTTCCGACAAACCCAGCAGCCAGGAAGAATTGTTTCATATATTCAACTCCCTCTACGGCACTCACAACCAGGTGGCATTCGCCTCCGACAGGCCGCCGAAAGAAATACAGAATCTTGTGGAACGGCTCCGCTCAAGATTCCAGTGGGGCGTTATTGCGGACATACAACCACCGGATCTTGAAACGAGAATAGCCATTTTGCGGGCAAAGGCCGAATCCGAGAACCTTTTTGTTCCGGATGATGTTCTTCTTTTCATAGCGGGTGAAATAAAAGCCAACATAAGGGACCTTGAGGGCGCGCTTATAAGAATAGTCGCCTTTTCACATGTTACTGGAACAGAAATAACGATAGACCGGGCAAAGGAAATTCTACGGGATATAATAATAAAGGAAGAAATAATAGGACAGATTACCATAGAATCCATACAGAAAATCGTTGCAAGGCACTTTAAAATCGACATAAGGGACATGAAAAGCAAAAAAAGAACCGCAGCCCTGGCTTTCCCGCGGCAAATTGCTATGTATCTTGCAAGGATACTGACAGAGTTCTCAACGACTGAAATAGGCGATTCTTTTGGCGGAAGAGATCATACTACGGTTATGTACGCAAATGAAAAAATAAAGAATAAATTGTCCGTTGATCCATACTTTTCCGCCCTGGTTAATAAAATAACGGGTGAAATTAAGTCCGGTGAATAATTCCGGGAAAAAGTTGTTCATAATTAAATAATAAGTTAATAACTTTGGGGTTTTACCGTTCTTTGTTAACAGTGTTAATAACTATGGTTTGTTTTCCACTTAATTATTTACTTTAAGGAAACTTTGAAATTCTATCTTTAAGCGGACATTTAACGACCGTACCCGACTTTTACAGATATTAACAATGCCTACTATTACTATAAACTATATTTAGAATAATTAATAGTAATAGAAGGCCTGAAGGTCTATTAAAAAGGAGGAACATTAGATGAAAATCAGTTGCAAAAAGGAAGAGTTTTCAAAAGGAATGCACATTGTTCAATCAGCAATTTCGTCAAAAAGCACCCTGCCCATACTCACGAACATTATGATTGAAACGACGGATAAAGAAATAGTGCTTTCCTCAACCAATCTTGAATTAAGCGTTACCTGCGTTATAAAGGCAGAAATATCAAAACCCGGGGCAACAACTATTCCCGGCAGAAAATTGTTTGAAATCGTCAGGGAACTTCCTTCAAAAGAATTCGACCTGGAAGTAACTACCAATAACCAGGTAAAGTTAACGTCTAAAAACGCTGTTTACAAACTGGTCGGCATGTCAAAAGAGGATTTTCCCGTGATTCCGCAATTCAGTGAGTCAAGCTCTTTTTCCATGAAGAAGGATATGCTGGAAGAGATGATTAGAAAAACAAGGTTTTCGGTGTCCACGGATGAAACCAGATACGTACTTTGCGGAATTTACATGTCTATTGAAAAAGGAAAGATTAAAATGGTTTCTACGGATGGAAGAAGGCTTTCTTTTATACAGAACAGCATTTCAGTTGATAAAAAGAAATCATTGAAACTTATAATTCCCAACAAAGCGGTTGTCGAATTGATGAAGATACTTGAACAGCTGGGCGATGATATTAACGTCAGTATAGATGTCAAAGAAAACCAGATAAGTTTTAAAGCGGAAAACATTACCATTACGTCAAGGCTTATTGACGGACAATTTCCAAACTATGAACAGGTGATTCCCAAGGAAAGCAAGGTTAAGCTCACATTAAAAACGGAAGACCTGCTTCGCACCACAAGAAGAGTTGCCCTCATGAGCAGCGAAAAGTCACAATCCGTAAAGTATTCATTTTCAAAGAAAAGCCTGGTAATATCCGCAAAAACACAGGACATGGGAGAAGCGCAGGATAAGCTTGACGTAAGCTTTGACGGCGAGGACTTTGAAATCGGTTATAATCCTGTTTTTATCATAGATGTGCTGAACAATATCGGCAGCGAGGAAGTCACGCTTGAACTGACGAATTCTTTGAACCCGTGCGTTATAAAACCGTCTTCGGGCGATTACCTTGCCGTAATAATGCCCATGAGAGTTTGATATTGAATCTGAAATATATTGTTTTAAATAATTTCAGGTGCCACAGGGCGTTGAAAGTAAGTTTTAGCGAAAAGGTAAACGTTCTGACTGGCAGGAATGCCAGCGGTAAAACTAATATTCTTGAAGCCATCTTTTTTTTATCAACAACTAAATCTCACAGAACCTCTGTGACAAAGGAATTGATAAACAAGGACAGTAAGAACTTCTATATCAAAGGCGAAGCGGTAAAAAACGGAAGCTCCCTCATCCTTGAAATTGGTTGTTCGCTGGGTGGGAAAAAGGCAATAAAACTGAATCATCAAAAAATACGCGCCCGGAGGGATATTGTAGGCCAGATGCCGGTGGTTTTCTTTTCTCCCGAAGATCTTTATATGGTAAAAGAAAACCCTTCTTTCCGGCGGAAATTTCTTGACATACTTATTTCCCAGATAGACCACCGGTACCTGTTAAATCTGCAAAAATATCAGAAAATAATTATTGAAAGAAACAGAGCATTGAGTCAGGTGAGGGAAAGGGTCCTTGATATTAAGATGCTGGATGTATGGGATGAGCAGGTGATAGGCGCCGGGATGGAAATCATCCGCAGGAGACAGGACATCGTTTCAAAACTCAACCGCATCTGTTTGGTAATACACCGGGAGATGACCGGCGGCAATGAGGAAATCTCCCTGGAATATTCCCCGTCCGCCGGAACAGAAGATTCTTACAGGAAAAAGCTGGAAGAGAAAAAAAGACAGGAAATAGAACAGGGAATAACCACTACGGGGCCGCACAGAGACGACGTTTATATTTTTTTTAACGGGATGAACCTTCGTCAATTCGGTTCACAGGGACAGCAGAGGACGGTGGCTCTTTCCATGAAGCTCGGGGAGCTTGAACTTATGAAGGAAGAGTTTAACGAATACCCGATAATCCTTTTTGATGATGTTATGTCAGAGCTTGATGATGAAAGACGCGAGTATTTTCTGGAAATTCTCAGCGGGAAAAGAGGGGACAACGGCCCTATCCAATCCTTTATTACGACAACGGGATTGAAACCGTTTGAATCAATAAAAAACAACATTAATATTATTAAGGTGGAAAAAATTGCCCCTTGTTTCAATCAAAGAGATACTACAGAACACGCTGTATAAGTTCAAGATAGACGGGTCGGCCAGGGATGTTTATGATGCCTGGGACAAGAAGATGGGCAAGTTTGCAAAGCACGCCCAGGTGGTTTCGGTAGTAAATGATCTTATGGTCGTTAACGTTGATAACTCTGTTTACCTGCAGGAGCTTACGTTGAGAAAAAAGGAGATTCTTGAAAAACTCAACAAAGGATTAAAAGGTAAAACCATAAAAGACATAAGGTTCAAGCAGGGCAGTATATAGTGTAGTGTTACTAAGGTGTTTATATGTTTTTACATGCGGGCGATAACGTTATAATTAATGAAAAAAAGATATTAATGATAATTGATGTCAGAAATGCGAAGAAGAAAAAAGCCGGCACGAAATCGATTATACTGTTAACCGATGGGAAGGAACATTCGTCGCGGATAAATTCATCAACGTTAAAGCACCGCATTGAAAGGGGCGCTTTGACCCCGATAAATCATAACGGAAAGGAAAATAAATAAATGCCAGAAAAGAACACAGAAGAATACGGGGCGGGTAGAATCCAAGTTCTTGAAGGGCTTGAGGCGGTTCGGAAAAGGCCGGCAATGTATATCGGCTCAACGAGCTTTACCGGATTGCACCACCTTGTTCAGGAAGTGGTTGACAATTCAATAGACGAGATCCTGGCGGGTTTTTGTAAGAATATCACGGTTACAATACATACCGATGGAAGCCTGTCGGTTCTGGATGACGGCAGGGGTATACCGGTAGAAATGCATCCAACGGAAAAAAAACCGGCCGTTGAAGTCGTTATGACCAAACTCCACGCGGGTGGTAAGTTTGATTCAAAAACCTATAAGGTTTCAGGCGGGCTTCACGGGGTGGGCGTTTCGGTTGTAAACGCTCTTTCGGAATGGCTTGAAGTTGAAATATCCAGGGGCGGTAAAGTCTATTCCCAGAGGTACGGCAGGGGAAAAGCAGAAACTACGCTGAAGAGTATTGGGAAAACAGAGGACACGGGAACCAAGATTACATTCAAACCCGACGCAAGGATTTTCAAGGAATCAACTATATTTAATTTTGATACGTTAACAAACAGGCTCAGGGAGCTGGCCTTTCTGAATGCGGGAGCAACAATTAACATTGTGGATGAAAGAGACGACAAGGAACATTCCTTCTGTTACGACGAGGGGTTGATATCGTTTATCAAGTTCCTTAATGCGAACAAGACTTCACTGCAGAAGGAGCCGATTTATTTCAAGAAGGAAAAAGATTCGGTTGTAGTTGAAGTTGCGATGGAATACAGCGCCGATTACAGTGAAAACGTATATTCCTTTGTCAACAACATCAACACACGCGAGGGAGGAACACACCTGAGCGGGTTCAAAAAAGCCCTCACCAGGGTTGTTAACGATTATATCCGGAGAAATGCCCCGGAGAAGGGAAAAAAGGTTTCATTATCGGGGGACGATTCAAGAGAGGGGCTTGCGGCAATATTGAGCGTAAAGATGAATAACCCGCAGTTTGAAGGCCAGACAAAAACGAAACTGGGCAATTCCGAGATTGAAGGCGTAGTGCAATCGCTAGTAGGAGAAACCTTAACTGCTTTTCTTGAGGAAAACCCGACAATAGCAAGCAGGATAATTGAAAAAGCAATTAACGCGGCCCAGGCAAGGGAAGCGGCAAAAAAAGCCAGGGAATTAACCAGAAGGAAAGGACTGCTTGATAATATCTCTTCGCTTCCGGGAAAACTTGCGGACTGTTCCGAAAAAGACCCGGCCGTATGCGAATTGTTTCTTGTTGAGGGTGATTCTGCGGGAGGGTCGGCAAAACAGGGAAGGAACAGGGCATTCCAGGCGATACTTCCCCTGAAGGGAAAAATAATAAACGTTGAAAAGACAAGGCTTCATAAAGTACTTGCCAACGATGAAATCGGCACGCTTATTACTGCGCTGGGCACGGGAATAGGCCAGGAAGATTTTAACCTGGAGAAACTGCGTTATCATAAGGTAGTAATAATGACGGACGCCGACGTTGACGGCGCGCATATCAGAACATTGATTTTAACCTTTTTTTACAGACAGCTTCGCCCCCTGATAGAGAAGGGGCACATATACATTGCCCAGCCGCCCTTATTCAAGGTTAAAAGGGGCAAGAAAGAAAATTACGTAGATAATGAAGACGAGTTAGATGAGCTTCTTATTAAGGAGAGCCAGGGTAATATAAAGTTGTCGAGACTTGAGAATGGCAAGGAAGCAAAGGAATACTCGCAAGAGGAAACAAAAAATATTCTTGAGGGGCTGATAGAACTAAACAGGATAGTGAGAAAATTAGAGAAAAAAGGCGTTTCGTGGGAGGAATACATCCAACTGCGCGTTTCAAAAAAGAAACCGCTGTATAAGGTAAGGGTGCAGGACAGGGACAAGTTTGTGTATATCTATTCCGAAAAAGAGTTCCAGACATTCCGCAAGGAGTTCAATGAAGAGCTGAAGCAGAAACAAAGCCAGAATGAACTCCCGCTGGAAGAACTGGAAGAAGTTAAACTTGAGGTACATGATCTTTCGGATCTTAAGATAATAGAATCTGTGGTAAAAAAACTGGAAAAAACAGGCCTTAATATTATGAACTACGGAAAGAAAGCGAAGAAAACCCCCATAAACAAATTAAGGTGCGGCAATGATGTTTACGACGTGTTTTCTTTTGAGGAACTGCTTGAACTGGCAAAGGACCTCGGGAAGAAAGGAATGGATATTCAGAGATATAAAGGGCTCGGGGAAATGAATCCGGAACAGCTATGGGAAACCACGATGGACCCCGACAAGAGGTCGCTCCTTCAGGTGAGCCTGGAAGACACGGTTGAGGCGGAGGATATATTCACAACCCTGATGGGCGACAAGGTGGAACCGCGAAGGATTTTCATACAGACGCATGCTCCCAACGTGAAGAATCTTGACATATAAAGACACGGAAAGGATTTATTATTATGGCGGATGAGAAAAATAACGATATTGAAAAGCAGGAAATATTAGCCCCGGGCGTCAGCCACCGGGACATCGCTGACGAGATGAAGGAATCTTATCTTGATTACTCCATGAGCGTCATTGTGGGAAGGGCGCTGCCTGATGTGAGGGACGGGCTTAAGCCCGTTCACCGGCGGATACTTTACGGGATGCAGGACCTGGGCCTTACGTCGAATAAATCCTACAAGAAGAGCGCGCGAATTGTCGGTGAGGTGCTTGGTAAGTATCACCCGCACGGGGATGCTGCCGTTTACCAAACAATGGTGAGGATGGTACAGAATTTCTCGCTGAGATGTCCGCTCATTGACGGTCAGGGCAATTTTGGAAGCGTGGATGGCGATTCTGCCGCGGCGATGCGCTACACTGAAGTGAAACTTGCCAAAATCTCGGCGGAAATGCTTGCCGATATAAATAAAAATACAGTTAATTTTGTTCCTAACTTTGACGGTTCCCTTACTGAACCCTCGGTTCTGCCGTCAGCCATTCCTAATCTTCTTATTAACGGATCATCGGGTATTGCCGTTGGTATGGCGACCAACATCCCGCCGCACAACCCCTCAGAGATAATTGACGGGCTGACAGAAATTATAGATAACCCGGACATGGATATAGCCGCGCTGTCAAAAATCATAAAAGGACCGGATTTCCCCACGGGAGGTATCATTTACGGCGTGAAGGGGATAAAGGAATATTTCAACACGGGCCGCGGTTCGATGCGCGTTAGGGCGGTGGTGGATTTTGAAGATATAAAGAACGCAAGGAAAGCGATTATTATCAAGGAGCTTCCGTACCAGGTTAACAAGTCAAACCTTCTTGAAACCATTGCCGGGCTGATAAGAAGTAAAAAAATGACGGGCATAAGCAACCTGCGCGACGAATCGGACCGGGATGGAATGAGGGTTGTCATTGAGTTGAAGCGCGATGAGCATGAACAAATAATATTGAACCAGCTTTACCAGCACACGCAGATGCAGGTTTCATTTGGCGTCATAATGCTTGCGCTGGTTAACAATGTCCCAAAAGTAATGGATATCAAGACAGTCCTGACACATTACCTTAACCACAGGAAGGATATTGTTATCCGGAGAACGAAGTTCGACCTTGAAAAAGCCGAAGCCCGGGCTCATATACTGGAAGGGCTTAAAATTGCCATAGACAACATGGACAAGATTGTAAAAACCATCAGGCAGTCGAAGGACGCTGATGAAGCCAGGGAAGCCCTGATGAAAAATTTTAAATTGACAAAAATCCAGGCGCAGGCGATTCTTGACATGAGATTACACCAGCTGACGGGACTTGAAAGGAAAAAAATAGAGGATGAATACCTTTTAATGATAAAGTTAATAGAAAAACTGAAAGCAATTCTTGGGAGCGAAAAGAAAATATTTAAAATTATTAAGGAAGAACTGAATGAAATACGGGAAAAATATAAAACCCCCCGCAGAACCCAGATAAGGGCAAGGTCCGTTGAAATGGGCATAGAGGACCTGATTCCCGATAATGAGGTTGTAGTAACAATGTCAAAGGCGGGGTATATTAAAAGAATGCCGATAGATACTTACAAGAGCCAGCGCAGGGGCGGCAAGGGTATTGTGGGCATGACCACGCGCGAAGAAGATTTCATGGAAGATATATTTATAACGACAACACACAGTTACATGCTTTGTTTCACCAGTTTAGGAAGAGTTTACTGGTTGAAGATTTATGAAATTCCCGAAGCAACCCGAACGTCAAAGGGCAAGGCAATAGTCAACTTCCTGAACCTGTCTTCCAGGGATGAGCGCGTAACCGCCATTGTGGCAATAAGGAACCTTGTTCCGGAAAAAGACAAGGAAGTGGACAAGGGCTATCTCATGATGTTGACGAAGAACGGGGTAGTCAAGAAAACGGCGGTTTCCGCGTACTCCAACCCGAGAAAATCAGGGATTATCGCGATAAACCTTGATTTAGGAGACAGTCTCATAGTCGTACAGTATACCGATGGGAAGAATGAGATAGTAATTGCAACCAGGAAAGGGATGGCGATACGCTTCAAGGAAGAGGGAATCAGGATTATAGGCAGGAGCGGAAGAGGAGTCCGGGGGATGAGGATTGCCGAAGACGATTATACCATTGGAATGGAAGTGGTAAAGCCAAAGGACGCTTTCCTCGTTGCCTCCGAAAACGGCTATGGTAAAAGAACGATAGTTGAAAAATACAGGCTACAAACAAGAGGCGGCAAGGGCGTTAAAAACATGAAGGTGAACGATAAAACGGGTGAAGTAATAGGTATAAAAAAAGTTGTAAATTCCGATGAAATTGTTCTGGTGACGTCAAAGGGCGTAGTAAACAGGCAGCGAGTAAAGGAAATCCGCTCGGCTGGCAGGGCAACCCAGGGCGTGAGGCTTATCAGGTTGCAGCCGGAGGACAAACTGGTGTCTATCGCGAAGCTCTCGGGCAGTGATGAAGTTTGAGATTATAGAGCACACCGCGGATATAGGGGTAAGGGCTTTCGGGAAGGACACAGCGGAACTTTTCAGTAACGCCGCAACCGGCATGTTCAGTCTTATAACGGATTTAGAGAAAGTAGAAGAAAAGGAAGCATTTAAAATATCGGCGCAGGGTAGAAACAGAGAAGAGTTAATGGTAAACTGGCTCAACGAACTGCTTTACCGTTTTGCCGTGGATCAAATCATACCTTCAGAATATAATATACTGCAGATAAGCGAGTCCGGCCTCAATGCAAAAGTCAAAGGTGAAAGATACGATAACAGCAGGCATGTTATTGAAAGAGAGATAAAGGCGGCAACCTACCATCAACTGCAAGTAGAAAAGAAATCCTGCTGGGAAGCCAGGATAATCTTCGATATTTAGTAACGCTACACGAGAAACCTAACCTTACTTTTTCTTTTTCTCGCTTAACGATTTAAGAGGACCGTCAAGTATTGACTCAATCAATCCTTTCTTTTTGTCGCTTGATGCCTTTTTCTTTTTTGAAGTAGCGCACCCCATCTGCAGCAGCAGAAGAGACGCCAGGCAAAGAACAACGACTTTCCCAACAATAAGTTTTTTCATGTTGAAGCCTCCCTGAATCCTTTTCCTTTTGATTTGTGGGCTGATATCTTTATAAAGTCACGCGCCGTTACACTATTTGTTTATTACCGGACTTTCTTCCCGAGACTATTCTTATTCTTATAAGAGCAGCAAGAAGCATAAATGCGCTTATGCTGAAAACATCATAAGCTTTAAAAACCCTATCCGCTTCCGCCCCCACGAATATAGGAGAGGTTAATCCTGTAATTAAAAATGGAACAATTACCAGGGCAGAAGTTATTTTATCGTGTTTAATGCCGTTTCTCAGGATATACATGCTGAAATAAAAACATGGGATGAACAATAAAACATAATGATGCTGCCAGGAAATAGGAGATAATAAAAGCATAATAATTATAATAAGGGAATAATCAGGCAGCATTTTCATAAACGTCTTATCTCCGGGAATATCCTTTTTAAGTTCATCTTTCCTTACATAGAAAACCTTTGCCAATAGCAATAATATTACCGTGCTGCATGTTAAATAGATATAGATTACAGTATTTTTTGAAAGAGAGAGTATGTTCACCATTTCATACCTGCCCCACCAGCTTCTGGAGTATTCAGTCAGATAGCGGAAAAGAAACGACAGGAAAGTTGAACTTTCAAACTGCTCTGCATATCCCGATAAGATGAACAATGAACGTACCCAGGCTCTGTATATACCCAGGCTATCGCCAACTCCCCAGTAGGCAAAAGGCACCAGAAAATTTAAAACTGCAATTATTGCTAAAGTATATATAAATACCCGGTATTCCCTCTTCAATAGAAAATAAAGCAGAATAAGCCCCGGGGTCATTTTAAAGGAAATGGCGCAGGCCAAAAACAAGGCTGATAAATATACATTGTTTTTATGATAAAAGAATATACAGGCAACTATACAAAATAGAATTATGACATTGATTTGACTCATACAAACATTTCTATGGAGGTATCTTGATATTTGTAAAAGAGTGATACCCACAAGAAATGGAAGATATTTTTCGTTTTTCAGGGCAAGATTACGAAACATAATACATGTAATTATAAGAAGGAATAATTCCATGAAATGATGAAGCGTCCTAGCTATCTTCATGGAAAACAAGCCCATGTAATGGAAAAACAGATAGGCAAAAGGCATGTATGAAAACCCTTTTTCCAAATAGGGTTTTTCCGGGGAACCATTTATTGAAAGTTGTATGGAATTATAGTAGAAAGGATAACACCCCGTTTCCCGTAATAGCAGTATTCTAAATAGAAATACTCCATACAACGCAACAATAACATACATCCATATTTTTCTGTCATTTGTATTATTCATCATTTATGCCTGCAATTTCCCTCAGTTACATAAAACAAAGGAATCATCGCTATCTGTCTAATATTTTTAAGGCTGTTTCAGCCTCTTTGAATTCAGGGTTAAGCCTTAATGCTTCTTTTAAACTGGTTTTTGCTTTCCCGAACATGCCCCTGTCGTTATAAATAGCAGCAATTGAATAATGGCCAATAGCATAATCAGGATACTGCTTGATAATCTTATTGTATACAGCAAGCGCCTCTTCAAGCTGACGTAGTTCATAATATACAACCCCCAGGCTGTTAAGCGCCACCAGGTAATCCGGGTCCACTTCCAGGGCTTTAATATACAGCATAATTGCTTCCTTTACGTTGCCCTCCTGCCGTTTTTTTTCACCCAGGATGAAGAAACTTGATTTTTCGTTTTCCTCGAGACATTCCAATATATATCGGGTATTCATATCATCGGGATTGATTAATAATGCTTTCCTGTATTCCCGGATTGCCTCCGTTTTCCTGAGCAGGGAATGCAGCAGCTGCGCTTTTATAGCGCGCTGTGTTCCAAGGAAATACCGCTCCAGGGAATCTTTTGTTTCGGTGGCTTCAGCCGTAGTCCCCGTATTGGTTAGAACCGGGAACACCCGCTTTCTGTACCTGCTTATACCCAGCAGGTTGGCATAGGTGGTATCCTTTACGAACCTGACCATGGGTGTGGAGAATTCAATATGGGGATGGTAATCAGAATGCATCGGACCGCTACCGGCATATTCCCGGACTGTATCCTCGTCCATCATAAAGGAATCAAGCAGGTCAAACACATTGCTCATGCTGGACCTCTTTAAATCCCTTTCAATCCTGTCAACTCCCATCCTTTCCCTGAGAGCCCGGAAATCTATACTGAGTTTCTCAGGAGTGCCTATTAATATCAGGAAATCCGGCGTATATTTATACCATATTGTTGTATGTGGAAACGCCTGTACGAATGTCCTTACAAGCATCCTGAAATCATTTACCAGGACATGATGCAGGGGAAGCCACTGGCATACTATGCCGTCCTCGGTTAATATTTCCTTACATAATTCATAGAATTCCGTGCTGTAGAACGAGGCGCTCCCCGTGTTCAGCACGGGGTGTATAATCCCCACGGAAATCATGTCATACTTCCTGTCGGTCACAAGGACATGGTTCCTGCCATCATTCACCACAAGGTTTAATCCGGGGTCATCATGAACATTGAAATTAGCGTTCGGGAAATAGCCCTTCCTGTTCGTTTCTACAACTTGCGGCGACAGCTCAACAGCATCCACCGTCACGCCATGCTGAATTATAGACCAGGAGGTACCCCCCATTCCATAACCTATGACAAGCGCTGCTTTCGGGTCAGGGTGTAATAATAACGGGAGGTGCGCTATTATCGAATTTGAGGGCAGGTCCCACCGTGAATCGGATATTGCCTGGTTTATATCGCTGTATAGCTCCCTCGTTTTATTCATTTCCAGTCCCTCTATGGTTTCTATCACCGACACCGTATCCTCTATTCCCTCCTTATAATAAAGCAGTCTCTGTGGTATCGTCCTCTTGGTAATCCCGGAATAGGTTATAAGGGGCTCATTGACAGGCACAAAAATTCTTATTGCCAGAAAAGCCAGGAAACCAACTACCGGTATTATTATTTTCTTGAGACGCTTCATGGCAGGATTAAAAACTATGAGGGTTATCCCAAGCATTATGTTCAACAGCGCAATCCAGAAAACGCTCTTTTGCAGTCCGACAAGGGGGATGAGCACAAAACCCGCTAGAAACGGACCAAATACGGAACCTATGGTATCAACTGCTCCCACGTTCCCCATCTTTTTTCCGATGCCCTTTAAATTTGTTGTATATATCCTTGCGGCCAGAGGAAAAACGGTCCCCATGAGAACGGCTGGTATCAGCATTATCAGGAAGGAACAGACAAATTCACCTGTTACGACCATGAATAGTGATTTCTTGCCGAACAACCCGCTTACCCCTTCCAGTACATAATACAATCTGCCGAGAAGGGGCACCACAAGCACAGCGGAAATCCCTATCAGGATTTCAACCAGCCCGAATATGCCTACCAGGTCCTTCTTCCCGTCAACCAGCCTTGCCATCAGGAAACCGCCCAGGGCAAGCCCGAAGATGAACGTTGCGACAATTGTAGTAAAGGCATAAACGCTTGAACCAAGAAAGAAAACAAGGATCCGCGCCCAGATAACCTCGTAAGCCAGGGAGGCAATGCCTTCAACGGCAAACACTCCCATGACGATATAGATAATATGCCTGGGGTAGGAGACTGATTCATTCGCTAGGGACGCCTCACTGGTATCATCCATGTTTTGAGCCGCTTTATTCTCATCCTTCTGTTTCTTTTGTATTATCAGTACCACAACAGCTATCAACAGGTTAATAATACTGGCAGAGTAAAGGGAAGCTCTTATCCCTATCGTCTTTATTAGAAAGTATCCCACCAGGCAGCAACCAACAAGCGCGCCCGCGTTGTTGACCCCGTATAATACGCTTATGCTCCAGCCCAGGTTCTTCATTTTCCTGATAAAGAATTTGCTGATTACCGGCAGGGTCCCCCCCATCAACGTTGTGGGGATTATAAGTAAACCGAAAGCAAGGATAAAACGGATCAGGCTGAATAAATAAAAACTAACATGAAACTGGTGGTAAACATGGCCATATAAAGAAGTAAGCGCCGACAGGAGAAATGGGAAAACCAGCCCGAAGATACCAATCCCAGCCTGCAGAAAGGCAAAAACCCTGAGAGGATTCCTATTTTTTTCAATAAACCTTCCAAAATAATAACTGCCAAGAGCCAGCCCCGCCATGAATGAACTCAGGACTGTGCCTGTGGCAAAAGCTGTAACCCCGAATACCATACCAAACAATCTTACCCAGATTACCTGATAGATAAGCGCAGTGGCTCCTGAAATAAAAAACAACAAAAGCATAATTTTTGGGGTGGTTTTTATTTTATTCATATAACAACCTTCCGGATTCATCTATATTATAGGTGAGAAATGGATTCTTTTCAACACAATTATTATTTTTATATAAATTATACTGTTTATAATATAGAATATAATTAACTGTATCTGGAATTATACCATGATAAAAAAGTGGCGAGAAAAGAAATAATTACGTTAATAAATCTTAATTGGGAAATTTAAAGTTGTTTAGTGAATGTTTGAAGTTGTTTCTAAAATCTGGTTGAGAAGGTTATGCGATGTGTTATGCCGAGTTCTCCTATCGGCAGGAAGGCATAATCAATACTGTATTTTGGGAAGTTTAACCCTATTCCTCCCGACAGCCCGCCGGCGGAAGACAGCAGCCCGCCGATATTCCCAGAAGCGAGGCCTGATTTAAAGGCATCCAGCGAATAGCCTGTCCTGAAACTGAATATGCTGTTGAAGTTGTATTCGCCGCCAAAAGATATGTTTGTTCTTTCTTCAAACGGTTGGTAACTGATATCCATTCCGATTGTATAACCGTTAATGTCCCGGGACATGAAGGTTCCGCCGATGGAGAGTTCCAATGGGAGCCGGTAGTCCGCCTGAATGAATCTCATTTGCGGCCCCAGGTTCCTCATGGCTATTCCGAGAGAAAGGCCCGGAACAGATGTTTTGTGAGTGCTCCCCAGGTCAACTGCAAATCCCCCGGCATTCTCAGTGTCAATTGTCTGGCTGATTATTTTGAAATTCATTCCAAGGGCCGTTCTATTGTTAAGTTTTTGGCCGTAAGAGAATGCGAGAGCCATATCAGAAGCGCTGTAATTCCCTTCAAGTTTTTCTCCTGACAGGCTTCTTCTTTCTATTTCGCCTGTTGAGAAATATATCAAACTGATTCCCGCGGCGCCTTTTGTTTCAAAGGCGTCACCGATGCTTATTTCCACCGGCGATGCAAATCCCATGCACTCGTAATGCATGCCGGACATCCATTCGGAATGGCTGGCCTGAAATTCCTTTTCCTGAAGACCGGCAATCCCGGAAGGGTTATAGTGAATCGCGCTTATACCGCTGGCCATGCCTGTAAATGCATTTCCCATGCTCATTGCCCTTGCATCCGTGCCTATATTGAGGAAGGACGCGCCTGTTGCTGCGGTCCCGGCAAGAGAATGACTGCCGGATACCAGGCCCAGGAGCAAAAAGACGGTAATGATTATTCTCTTCATTTTACAATCCCCATTTTCTTGATTACCCGCAGAGACTGATGGCCTTCTTTTACTGCCGTAACGGAGTATACATAAACACCCGAGGCAACACCTGCTGTGTTCCAGACATACTCATATGCCGGTATTGAATTCTTGTAGACAATATTGGAACCATCGAGAAGGATTGCATTAACTTCATTTCCGGCAACATTAAAGATCCTTATTTGAATTTCATTTGCGTTGTCGGCTTCAACATGAAACGTGGGGTCTATTCCTTCTCTTGCCGGGCTGGGATAGCAGTATACCTCGCCCAGCCTAAAGGATGAACCAAGATAGTCTTCGTTGGATTCGGCCGCTTTGGTTGAAAGTACCCGGTACAGTGAAAAATGTTTCACTTCGGCGCTTACTGAATTGTTCGCGGTATCAACTTCAGAATTAGCGAGAACTTCCCATAACCTAAGCGCTGTGTTCCAATAGTAAATATTCAAATTCCGGGAATCATTCCCTTCTATATCGTCATAATAAAGAGTTATAAGAACCGGCTTATTAAACTGTGTTCCTTCGGGGCCGAAGTGACAGCCCTTACCAATTCCTTCAAGTTCCTGTTCATCCAAGGCATTGTCTGAATCCTGATCTTCATCGGAATCCTCTTCCTCAGTTTCTTCATCTGTAGCTATGGTGATTTCCGTTGCTTCGTCAAGGGCTCCCAGCGGGATGTTAATATTCGCATTCTTGAGATTACCGACTCCGCCGCCGCTTACCGATATCAGCTTATTTATTCCCGGCTCTATAACATTTACCAGCGTTTTGCCAACGAATTTTTCTCCACTGGCAAGACTGCCGGCAACGGTTATGGATACATTTACTGCCGGTGAAAGGACTTTCTTTAGCTCTTCTCTGGGGAACCGGACCATTAAACCTGAGGCCTTTTTATATCCGTTAGCGATGGATATTGCCTCTATCTGTGAACCGTCGATTTCTGTGATCTTTACACTTGAAATGTCTATTTCGTTCGCATCGTATTCTTCAGGAAGTTCTATATGGGCTTTGATCCATGAACGCCTGCTCTTGAGGTTAATGGTTTTTGGATAAACATCAACGGATGCGCTAATCAGGGCGCCGGTTTCACTGGATTCTTCGTTTTCATAAGTAATCAATAAGAATGATTTACTTAATGATTCCTTGTTATAGTATTTAACGTTAATTTCAAAACTATCATTGCCGTCAGTTATTAGGCCTATTAGTTCATCCGTAACATTCCATTCGTATCCGCCCTTCTTGCAGTTAGACGTGTATGGTTTGCTCCATTTCTTCTTTAAAGAAACTTTCATTGATTCTTTATTCTTCTTGGGCAGCTGCTTGATCCATAATCTTGCCTGTTCGTAGTATTTGTCGGTGTCGTTCTTACTGCGGCTGAACCAGATCCTGCCTTCTATAATCGTTGTGTTCTCGGAAATGTAATCACTGAGGTTAAAAACCAGCTTCTTGTATACAATGTTTGAATTAGTGTCATCTACAGTCAAATCCACGGTATCAGTTCCGGGGACTTCTGCAGGCTCTTCAACGGTGGGTTCTTCAGCGGGAGGTTCTTCGACAGGGGGGGGAGCAGGAATATCGTTGTCAAAAACCACGGTGACTTCATCTTCGGGTTCCACGACAACAACGAATTCAGCATTAAGCGGGTATATAAGTAGACCTGAAATCATGAAGAATAAACTAAGTATTAATATTCTTTTAATTTTCATTTCAAGCCTCCAAAAAAACCGGGTTACCACAAATAAGAATTAACAATAATCTTATCTTCGGTAACCCGGCTTGCTTGTCCCGGTTTCCCGGGATTTAGTTCCGTGGCTTTGCGTCCCACCCTTTCGGAATGGTTTGCTATTATCGGATAAACCTGTTAAATATTAAATTGTCCTTTCTACTTTGTCCTTTCAATGTAAATTATATCACAGGTATTTTGGTTTGTCAAGTATTATTTTCGTAAATATTTCGTTTATCGTCGCTATATAGTTCATATTCAGTAATAATTTTGTAACATTAGTGACAAAATCTGTTGTTTTAAATGTTTCATGAAAAACCTGAAAAACACTGATATTCTTGGTATTATATGTTTCTGGAAGGTTCATATAAAAATAAGAACCCTCACATTTTTTCTGGCTTTCCGGCAGTGCGGGGAAAGGTTTTAAAAAAAATCCTTGCTACCTGGTTAAAACTGTTGTATAATTCTCCAGGGTTTAAAATGTTAAGGTTAAATTATATTAAAATAATATTATTTCTTTCATTATCATGTCTATTGTTCACTTCTAATGTTCTTGCGGTTGACCACGGCGGGCAAGCATATACCACACCCATATCTTCTCATCAATATCATGTTGGTACAAGCAGCGGAGGAATATCTATTTGGTATGGAGTTGCAAATACTACTTATGGCTGGGTTGCCCAGAATTTTGTTGCTCCCAAGGATTTCTATTTAGGAAAGGTTGAGTTACGGATAAGAAATGTTGAATCAACAACTGATTATATTACGGTGGAAATCAGAAACGATAATGGTTTTTTGAGACCTGATTCAAAACCCACCCCGGCACTTTATTCAATTACTGCAAATGTCAGTACAACAACATATCACTGGCATGAATTTTTCCTGGATAATCCTCCAAAATTAATCAGTGGAGCAACATACTGGATATGTGTGGAAAGTACCAATACAAGTCAAACGGACGGATACGGGTGGTGGTTGGATGTGGGTGTTCCCACGGCAACAGTATCACTTAGCGATGAACAGGGATATGACTGGGATGAGATAGGAGCGGGAGGGGATTTCAATGGGTATTATAGGGCATATGAGTTTTTAACCATAATGAATACTAGTAGTCATACGATTACCGCCAATGACGGTAAAACAAAAATAAAATTACCTCCGTTTCCGTTCGGTAATAATAGTTATTATATTGTTATTGATACGAATCCTGCTTTTACTTCACAGATAATTGCCGCTAATATCAAGGCTGATAACAGTGATGACAGGTTTTTTATGCCTGTTGACAGCACCCTGAGGGACATCAAGGTTTATAAAGGCAATCCGCTGGCGCTTTCCCACGATGATTTTTCTTCTGATGTTGAGTTAACAATTCCGTATAAGATGGATGGCAATTATGTAAAAGGAACATCGCCTCCCGTGAGGGAGGAAACCCTGGCAATATACTGGCTAAACGAGGATGACAGTATATGGGTAAAAATACCGGGTTCCGTGGTCGATACATCGGCAAATACAGTCACCGCAAAGGTCAATCATTTTTCTATATATACGCTCATGGGCGTTAATGAGACCAATTTATCAGGCGCTTACGCGTATCCCGTTCCTTTTATAGCAAATAGCCCGGAAAATCATACGGAGATTAAATTTACAGGTTTATCGTCACAGGCAACGATTAAGGTATACACCTTATCGGGGGAACTTGTCCAGACCATAGAAGAAGTTGACGGGGACGGTTCTAATGATACGCTTGACGTGGATAAGTTTTCAAGCGGGGTGTACCTGTACTACATATTTAATGCCGAGAAGAGCAAGTCCGGTCAGCTGGTTATAATTAAATGATTATGTCAATGAAGAAATTTATTATTATAGTTTGTCTGTTGTTTCCTTTTATATATGGAACCGCTTATTCGGTGGAAACGGGCGGTACGGGCCTGAACTTCCTTAAGTTAGGGGTGGGTCCCAGGGCGATAGGTATGGGGGAGGCTTTTGTCGCCGTGAGCGATGACGCCAGCGCTTTTTACTGGAATCCTTCGGGGTTGTCTCAGTTAAACCGGTGGGAGGTATCGGGGATGCTCGTTCAGTGGCTCGGTGGTATGAGTTTCGGTTTCCTTTCGGGAGTGATGCCTGTTAAGAAATCGGGGGCGTTCGGGCTCAGTATTACAAGCCTTTCAAAAAACGATATTGCGGGATATGGAAACGATGGAGCTTCCATTGGAAATATAGGCGTGTCTGATACGGCAATTGCTCTTACATACGCGCACAAGGTAACTTTGGACAGGGAAAAGGGGAGGACATTCCACCTGGGGGTCAATGTAAAGTACATAGGGGAAACACTTCATGAGAGTCAGGCCGTTGTGTTTGCTCTTGATGCGGGCGTTCTTTATAAATTAAGCGGGGAAAAGTTCAATATCGGGTTCAGTATGCAGAACCTGGGAACTGAGTTGAACCATTCGTCTGCCGGCTATCCTCTGCCCTTGAATTACAGGCTGGGTTTTTCCTCAAGGTTATTAGGCGATGATCTCCTGGTGGCTCTTGATTTCAACCTGCCGAACGATAATAGAATCAGCATGAACGTGGGCTGTGAATACAGGATTAGCAATCTGTTTGCCCTCAGGGCGGGTTACAAAATAAAACCTGCCCAGTATGACCTTGACGAGGGGCTGAGGTGCGGCATGGGATTTATAAGCGATATTGTCGATGTTGACTATGCCTATACGCCTTACGGTTTTCTCGGGGAGGCCCACAGGTTCAGCCTGAGTTACCGTTTTGGAAACCGGTTTGAAAGAGGATTGATTTTTGAAAAGATAGATAAGTATTTCCTCAGGGGAAAGAAGTATTACGGGAGAAAAGATTACGTAAGAGCGAACAAGTTGTTTAACAATGTGCTGGTGCTTGACCCGAACCATGAGGATGCGAAGAAATACCTGGGGATGATTGCTTCAACGGTGAAGGATATAAAGGTTGAATTGTACCTTGAAAAGGGGCGAAGATACCTTGAGGAGAACAAACTCCTGGAGTCAAAGGAGGAGTTTGAGAACATACTTTCCCTTTTCCCGGGTCACCCCCAGGCAGAGGATTATATCGAAAAGCTCAAGGATAGGATTGTTACCGAAAAACAAAAAATGGCTGATATCATGTTTGACGACGGACTTGAGTATTACAGGAAGAAACAGTACAAGGATGCTATTGAACTGTGGAAGAAGGTTCTTTTAATAAAACCGGGACACAAGGAAAGCAGGGATTTTATTGTGGCGGCGGAGGCAAAACAGGAGGAGACAAGAAAGGCAGAAGAAATTGAAATACTTGCCCGGGAGTACAGCCAGGCCGATGTCCTTTATAAAAAAGGGCTGAAACAATATGAGAAACAGGATTATGATAAGGCAGTGAAAACTCTTGAGTCAACCGTTAAGCTCAACCCGAAGCATGAAAGCGCCGTGGGGCTCTTAAAGAAGGCAAAAAAAGAACTGTCAGATGAATATTTTTCCAAGGGAAAAGAACTGTTTGATGTGGGCAACTTTGATGAATCCATAGAAAAGTTAAAACATGCCGTCAAACTGAACCCCGGTAACAGCCGGGCGGCGGAGTCCCTGAAGCAAATATGCGGGAGCAGGGCGGACGAAATCAACAAGGAGGCGCTTCTCAAGTACAGCGACGGCAAGATAGACGAGGCAATAGAGTTGTGGGAAGAGGTTTTAAGGTTATTCCCGGACCATGTCAGCTCCAGGAAGAATTTAATAAGGGCAAAAGAGGAACGCGATAAGAAATGAAATTAAGAACAGAATTCAGTTTAATGGCAAGCCTGCTGGTTATTATTGTAATAACAGGCGTTAGCGTCATGCTTTTCTTTTCACAGAGGCAAATGCTGCTTGACGAGATGAGGGCAAACCAGGAGAATATTGTAAAGGGTTTTGTCAGAATGGGCGAGGAATCTCTTATAGCAAGAAATGAAATAGCGCTTGTGAATTACCTGAAACTCATCGGGAAAACAGAAGGCGTCATGTACGCGATGCTGATTGACATGAATGACAGGATACTCGGGCATACTGATTTAAGTCTCCTGGGTAACATATACAGGGATGAGGTGGGGGAAAGGGTGAAGGATGCTGAAGGGTTACTGGTACAGCGCCATTCGGACGGGAAGGGTAATGATGTCTATGAAGTGAGCATGCCGGTTTTTATTAGCGGGAAAAAAGAGGCCGTGGTAAGAATCGGGTTTTCCTGCGCTGTCCTTGATGGAAAAATCGAGAGAAACCTGAATAAGACGCGCAACAGAATATTAATCATTGCGGTGATATCCCTGGTCATTGGTTTTATCGGTTCGCTTATTATGGCGGGGATGATGATAAGGCCCATTAACCGCCTGTCCCGCGCGGTAGAACATATCGGCAAGGGTGAGCTTGATTATCAAATCAAGGTGAAGCAGACAGACGAACTGGGCATGTTAGGAAGGGAGTTCAACAGGATGGCCCGGAGGTTGAAGGAACTTGATGATATGAAAAAGGATTTTGTTTCTTCCGTTACACACGAGTTAAGGTCCCCCATGACTTCCATAAGGATGTACATAGGCCTTCTGTTCAGGGGCGCAGGGGGCAAACTCTCTGAAAAACAGGCGGAATGCCTTAATGTTATCAAGAAGAGCACGAACAGGCTTGCCCGTTTCATTGATGACCTTCTGGACATATCGAAGATAGAAAGTGGTAAGATGACGATAAGAAAAGAATCTTTCAATATACTTGATTCTGTGCAGGAAATAATCAAGCTCATGCAACCCCAGGCTGATTCAAAGGAGATAGAATTAAGCGTGAATGCTCCGGATAATTTGCCCAAGATAAATGCCGACCCGGAAAGGATCGGCCAGATTATTACGAATCTCTTGAGTAATGCCATAAAGTTCACTCAAAAGAACGGGAAGATAAAGGTTGATGTAGCCGATAGCGCTGAAAACCTCAGGATAAGCGTGATAGATAACGGGGCGGGGATTCCGAAAGAAAGTATCGGTAAAATCTTTGAAAAGTTTGAACAGGTTAGAAGTATCAGGGATACCATCCCGGGCCAGAAGGGGACCGGCCTGGGTCTGCCAATAGTAAAATCCATAGTTGAAGCCCACAGGGGAAAAGTCCGGGTTGAAAGCGAACTCGATAAGGGCTCCACGTTTATAGTTACCCTGCCGAAATAGACTATTAGAAACAATACTTATGGTACTTTTTCCTACAGGGGGAACCAATTAGGAAGTAAGCTGTCTTTCTTTTCGGGAACAGTATTGCAGAAGCAACCGTATGGAAGATGGGCAGGTGCCTGCAGGTGCAGTTATCGTATGCATTGTTATCATCACCATGGTGGGACAGCACCTTGAACAGAGTATCTACCGGTAATACCTTGGTGCTGTTTAGAAGTTTTTCAATGGAGTTTGCTCGTATTTCATTTGACTCATGAACCCTGATTTTGTCCAGACCGTAAGGCATGTTCCTGTCAAACAGGGCGTCCCCGGGGATATTTGCAGTCTGCATTTCATCCGTCATGTAGCGGTTGGTGTTTATTATAAGGCCGTTCTTGTCAGGATATCTTAACGCTTTCTTTGTCGGGCTGCCCTCCAGGGTGACCATATTTCCCCTTGAATCGCAAATGGTAAGTATGGCGCCGCTGGAGAAGGGTTTGTTGAGGAAAAAATTTACCGCCTGCTGGGTTGTTTTAAAACGTTCCAGCGCGGTCTGTACGTGGCAGGTCAGGGGGACTCTTGCCTGCACGGGCTCCTTTGAATAACCGTAATTATACGAAAGTGTTAAACCTTCGCTGTTCATGCCCGTATGCGAGCCGGCAATTGACGTGAAGGACAGCTCCATGCTGGGTATTTTCCCTTCCGGCTTACTCTTCCTTATAATATTAAATGTCCGAAAATTATTAAGGAAATCAAAGTTCCTGATTATTACCGGTTCCCCGGTTATGAACCTTCCCGGGGTGATTGCCACGGTGGTGCAGCCCATGTTGTACGGGATGTGGTCAAGGATGATTTCAAGCGCCTGGGTGAGGAATATCAGTTCCCTGTTCACGCCAGCCCCATCTGCAATTCCGTTAAGTCGTAGGAAGGTATCCTTTTCATCCGCCAGTATTGCTGGAACGAATATGGGCAGTACTTTCTTTGCAGTGCTGATCAGGAATGGCAGGGGGATGAAATGCGGCACGAATTTCCGGAAGAGTTCTGTTTCTGTAAGAATTTTATCGTTTCTTGCTATTTTACGCCTGTACCGTTTGCCCTGCTGGAAACCCATATCATAGGGTTTGCCCGAACAGGCGATCTCCTCAAAATAAGGAGTCAGAAGGACTTTTTTATGTGAGTCTATGGATTTTTTTCCTAGAAGTTTAATCAATGGCATGATGATATCCTTTTTCCATTATCCTACTTAATATTGTTGGTCAAGTCAATTTTATTTTAATCAGCTATAAATAAATATCCCACAAGTACTGACATAATTATAGTCCAACTAAAAATAAATTAATTTTTTCCTTTACAAGTTCAAAAATAATAATTATAATATGCCCTGTAGACTTACTTCTGTCTTCAACCCCCTGAAGATAAAGTGAGTCTACTTTTTTTATCCTTTCAAAAATAGTTGTATTCCTGCCCGATAATTTAGTATAATTCTATGAAGATAAAATTATTGATTGTGTAATTTACCGGAGGAAATTTATTATGAAGAAATTATTGGGATTGCTCATTATAGGATTATCGCTGGCTTATATTCTCAGGACGCACGTGGTTGAATGGATATACATCGCATCCGGTTCGATGGAGCCGACCCTGCATGTGAACACGCGGCTTTTTGTCAACAAGCTGGTGTACAAAACCGGCAGGCCGAAAAGAGGGGAGATAATCGCATTCAAATCGCCGGCAGACGATAAAAAGCTTGTCAAGAGGGTGATAGCGATAGAAGGCGACAGGGTGGAGATGGTGGATAAAGCGGTATGGTTAAACGGGAAGAAAATTGAGGAACTGTACGTTCAGCATACAAGAGAAGGGGAAAAGTTTCTGGATGATAATTTTTTATCTCAAATTGTGCCGGAAGGCAGTGTTTTTGTTTTGGGAGACAACCGGGATGAAAGTAATGACAGCAGGAACTGGATTGACCCGAAAACCAACGAACCAATGCCTTTCATCAAACTTGAGGATGTAGAAGGAAGGATATTCGGCTTCTACTAATGTTAGAAGCACCACACCAGGACTATCTCATTATTACGAGTTTTTCCGTTTTCTGCAGTGTCTTGCCGCTTGACATATTGACAATTATCCTGTAGAAGTAATTCCCGTTTGCCAGTCTTGCCGGAGGTGAACTGTCGTCAGTTCCGTCCCAGGATTCCTCCTGCGCGCCTATGAATCTCGGTTCGTTATCAAGTAAAACTTTCACGAGCCTGTTTGAAACGGAATAGATTTTTATGGTCACGTTACTATCCTCGGCAAGTTCGTATATGAAGGTTGTTCCGTCATCACCGAAAGGATTGGGGTAGTTGAAAGGGTGCGTCAGGGTTGACAGCCCGCGCCCCATGAGACAGAACAGCGAGAAATGCTCTGCTTTAAAAACCACCTGGTTGTTTTCCCTGTCAATTTCATGGTCGTAAATCATCTCCCAGAGGTTAAGGTCATTGTTGTAAACGAATGGTTTTAAATCATATTCGAGTACGGGAGGATAGGTGCCGTCAACCACTTCGTTGCCGTCTTCGTCCCTGTAAGGGATTCTGATTACTGCCGGTTCGTTGAGTTGGGCACCCTCAAGGGTTATCTGCCTGTATTCTCCGACCGGGACCATTTCATCGGTTTGTGTCTCGGGGATTTTACCCGGATTGTCTATTACCGTCAGGCTTGCCTGGTCATTGCTCAGAGAGCCGGCAGTAATAAGAATTTCAGTCATGTTTTTGTCCGAACTTCTTAACAGTCTTATGTTGTTGTCAATCCTGTTGTCAAGTTTTTCCGTTTTCTTTGCCCGGTTACCGTCAACGGTTTCTTCTATGTCGGGATTGTCGTGGTCCACAATAACGGTTACACAGGAGACGCTCAGGTTTTTTTTGCCCTTTTTATCATCCAACAGGATTTTCAGGTTATACCTTCCTTCTTCCATAAGAGTTGCGTCCCAGAAACAGGCGTATCCGGATTTGTTTTTCGGCTTGAAGGAATTTTGTATCCCCGTCCATTGCCTGTCATGGGGTTTCTTGAACTCAAAACGAAGTTCCTCCGTTTTCTTGAGTATATTCTTCCCTGTTTCCGCCATTAATGTGAACCTGTTTCCGCTGATTTTCTTGCCGTTGGGCAGCGCGCGCACGAGGGTTTTCAATATATCGGGAGGTTCCTTGAAAGCCGCCGCGGTGATGATATTTTCATTTCTTTCCTCGTAGCCTTCCACATTACGTGTCCTTACGATAAAACTGTACATGACGTCCTCGTCGAATGGCGGTGATGTCCATGAAATACTTTCCGCTGAAACCTGCTCTTCGTAAACCGGGTATTCCTTCTCAAACCCTCCCGTTGAGCATAGAATCGTATATCCTGCCGTATCTTTTGATTTGGAAGGAAGCCACCTTAACCGTATTTTACGGCCCTTTAAAGAAACCGCAGTGAGATTCTTTACGGCTTCAGGATAAAGGGCGGAATCGTATATGAAGTGAAACGCCTGGGCGCTGCTGTAAGTGCCGGATGACCTGCCGTCGTCCCAGGTCATTACCTTCCAATAATAGGTTGTATCCGGAATGAGTGAAAGGCCATTGTAAACCGCCCCCGGGACCGCGGAGCGGGTTTTTTCGCTGTCCCAGACGTCTGCGGCGTTTTTATTCAGTTCATTGAGATTTAGTGATACCAGAATCCGGTAATACTCCTGTGAACTCATTTTATCAGGGTCGGAAAACTTCCAGGAAAGTTCAGGCTTGACCTTTACCATTTTCACGGGATTAGTTTTCCCGTCACATAGAAGGTTTGCGGGTTCATTTGGAGGACTGTTCAATGCGTAGTTGAAATACCGGTTTACGGAGTAGGGTGAACTTATAGCGCCGGTTATCCAGGCCTGCACCTTCCAGAAATACGTGGGCCCCGCAAGCAGCCGCTTGCCGGCATATTCGGAAGTTTCTTCGTGATTTTTGGTTTTGCCGCTGTCCCAGGCGTTTCCGATATTGTTGTTCAAATCGGTAGAACTGGTGGATACCAGTATTCTGTATGCATACTGTGGCATACTCTCATGGGCGTAATCGCCCCGGTAAATGAACTTCCAGGAGAATTCAGGAGTACCGTCCACGACTCCTTCGGGGTTGGGTTTACCTTCGCACAGCGGGGTTCCCGGCGCAAGAACAAGCAGTTCCCTGTCCACGCCGGCGGACGGTTCAGGTTGTGTGTAGCGCCTGACTATAAAATCATCGAAGCGGGCCCGGCCGTTTGAGTTCAGGGTAAAATAATCTCCCGAAACGAAGGGTTGGCTGTCAACGAAGATTGATGCGGCTGCGCCGCAGGTTGTTTCAATCCTGCCTCCCAGGTCCGTGATTTCATATGTTCTCCAGTTTTTTGTTTCTACGGGAGGGAGGGAAATTCCACCCGTAATGCCTGCTCTTGTTATCCTTGCTATATTCGGATTTGTTGAAGAATAGGTAATCCTGTAACTGTTTCTGCCGCTCTTCTTCCATTCAAGGGAAATATCGTTGTTTAACGCGCTCAGCGCCCTGAAGCTGATGCAAACGTTTGAATGGTTGCGTTTTCTTGAACTTCTGAGGGTATTTATTTTTTCATCCGTGCCGTGAAGCGTCCCGTCAAGTATTTCCCAGGAACCTTTCCTGGTTTTCCAGCAGTCCAGGTTTTCAAAGTCATCATAGAAAAGGAAGGTGTCATACGCGCTGCTGGTTGCCGTTGCCGAGGAATTGCCGTAATAAAAGGATATCGTGGTCCCGGTGGAAACCTCTATGGCGGGAATTCTTACATAAAATCCCAGGGGATTAATCGTATCGGGTTCTATCAGGTAAGGGAGTTCGCGTTCGCCCGCGTCGGCAAACCTTACATCGTCAAGGTCAGGCTGCAGCACTCCGTCGCTTACAAGTTTTCCCGTATTAAGCGCGGACGCGCTTATGAAAACCTGGTAATCGATAAGTTCGGATGAGGTGTTGTTGATAATGACGGTTTCACTATAGCGCCAACAGCCGTTTCCGGAATTACTGAAGTTACCCTGCGCGGAGTGAAGGGGGATGTTAAAGGTGAATAAAAAAAGGATTACTAATAAAATATGCCTCATGTTCATAAGTTTATACAAAAAAAACTGACATGTCAAGGGTCATGGAGATTCATCATAGCTGTGGAAATATAGTTTAGCAGGAATCGATATTGCTACGCCCAAGATGTCGCTTAATCCCTGTGCCAAGATTCCACAGGATAAACTCCGGCTCATAATGTCGCTCACAAAACCATTAAAAACATTTTATTTTATATATTTCTTGACAATTTTATGCTTGATACTTGTATGTTTTTTTAGTACAATTACTCAGAAAGATATTTTATGAAGAATTTTATAAAAGTAAATTCGGGAATAAGTTATCTTGATTTCGATTGACCCAATCAATGATAAAAATGAGAAAAAAGGGAAGATAGAATTTCCCCTACATTTAATATACAAAAAGAACATTCTCCTTAATTGTTTTTTAAGTAATATATAAATGACATGATCTCAAACTAATGCTGAAAGCCCATAGTAATAAATTACTAACATGGCTAATAATATAAATAAAATAATAGCACGTAATCTAATTATCACTGTTCAAAAAACATTGATTTTAATAACTATATCCTTTGTAATGCATCCCCCTCCAATAAATACCCAATAACAGTTTGGTAACATTTCTCCAGCTAAATTCAGCATATTCTGATATCTACCAAGTCATTTTAGTAATATAAACTATGTATTGGTTTGTATAATATATATTTCATTTATATTAAATACAACGACAATCTCAATAGATGACAACAAATAAAGGAGTAATATATGCTAAATAAAGATGCTAAAATTAAGAGATATATTATAAATACTCACCCTAAAGTATTAGAGGTCCATGACCGTAGAAACCAGGGGTCTTATTGTCATATAAAAGATATCATTAAAAGTGATAATATCAAGTATCTAGATTGTATAAGTAAGAAAGAACTTAGTAAGTGGTTTCTAAAAAACCCGGACTATCATGGCTGTATCCATTGTTTACCGGATTTTGCGGAAAAAAATAAAAAGATACTACCTTAACATCAATAGACATTAAGTGCTGAGTTAATGATGGGCCCAAAAAACCAAAGATAATTAAAAGCATTGTTTAATTGCGCGCCAATTATACCGATTAAATGTTATTTAAAAAAACATCGAGTTTTCAGAAGAATAATAAAACGCAACGTATTAGGAGGGCAAAATGAATCGCAAGGTTAAAGAAGTCATTACTGGTGATATATTTAAGATATCTCCTGAATGGGTATTTGATAATAAGACCGGGGACACTGTGCTAATAAGTGGATACAAACATCCAGAACAAGTAAGTCCCGGAGACAATAGCGCAAAGGACCGTCTTACTGAACTGATTTCAGGAAAAGAAGTTGAACTTAGAGATATGGTTATGATTACTCGTGGAAGATTGTTATGTGATGTTTATTTTAAGGGTAAAAATATTGCAGATTATTTTCCAGAATACAAGTAAGATGTAATGTAAAACAAATCCCACGCACACATATTTCCAGCACCGTACGGAAAAGGCGGCATTTCTCTTTCGCAAGTCCCTTCAGGACTGCCGGGGTTGCTCAAGATGTCAAAACCCCGGGAAAACCCCAGCCCCCACGACTTATCGGTTTTACTTCGTTCCGCATAACGACAGTAGTGAGCAGTGATTTAAAACCTTTCCTTAAAAACGAAAAATAAAAAGTGTTGACAATAGGCACACATTGTAGTATAATATTATTGTATGAAATACTTCAAC
>JAUXDE010000177.1 GCA_030618495.1 Clostridia bacterium | reverse complement strand
TCATCCGCAAGTATACCGCTGTGAACGCCTACGCAGGGCCCGCAGCCCGGAGTCAGTATAACCGCCCCCGCATTGACAAATATCTCAATGAGCCCCTCCTTCAAGGCATCAAGGTAAACCTTCCTGGAAGCGGGACATACCAGGAGCCTCGTGTCGGGATGGCGGTGCTTGCCTCTCAGTATCCCTGCCGCAATACGCATATCCTCAATCCTTCCGTTCGTGCAGGTACCTATAAACACCTGGTCTATCCTTATTTTCTTTCCGACAACCCCGGACACAGGTACGACATTGTCAACAAAATGAGGCAGAGAAACCATCGGTTCAAGCGAAGAAGCATTTATATTGATGACTTTTTCATACCCGGCTCCTTTATCCGCCCTGATTTCCCTGAACTTGCTCTCCCTGCCGTATTCCTTCATAAACCTGCGGGTTATCCTGTCAGAGGCAATCAACCCCGCCTTTGCCCCTGCTTCCACAGCCATGTTGGAAATCGTAAACCTCTCCGACATCGGCATGTTCCTTATCGTGCTACCGGCAAACTCCAGCGCCCCGTACGTTGCTCCTTCAGCCCCGAGCTTTCCGATTAAATAAAGTATCAGGTCCTTTGAACACACCCCTTCCGGAAACTCTCCTTCTATATTCACCAGTATGGTTGACGGAACCTTAAGCCACGTTTCCGACATCGCTGTTGCCACCGCTATGTCGGTGGACCCCATACCCGTAGAAAATGCAGCCATGGCTCCCCCCATACAGGTATGGGAATCGGCCCCGAGCACAATCTGCCCCGGGCAAATCCGTTCCTCAATCATTTTCTGGTGACAGACACCTTCTCCCACTTCGGAAAGAACTGCGCCTGTCTGTTTTGCAAACTCTCTTAATATCATGTGGCTTTCAGCAAGAGCCTGGCTGGGCGACGGCGCAGCATGGTCAAGAAACATGATCAATTTCCTGCAGGCGGCTTTCTGCCGCGCATTAGGAGGTTTACCCCACAGAGCGCGTATTTGCTTTACTGCAAGCGGACCGGTACCATCCTGCACCATGCAGATGTCAACGCCGGCAATGACAAAATCCCCGGCTTTCACATCCCGTCCGGCATGCTCGCCAATAATTTTCTCAGCAATAGTTTTTTTCACTGTATCGTAACCTCACCTTTATAAACTTCTTCTAAATCTCTAACCACCTTGTTAATATCATATTCTTCTTTTAACTTACCCTTCCCGTTTTTACCCATTCTTGCCGCCAGATCCTTGTCTTTCAATAATCTTATAACGAATTCCGCTATCTTTTCCACGTTTCCCCTGGGAGGCGAAACAAGGAAACCGTTAACACCATCTTCTATTACATCACTTACACCGTCTACATTGGTGGCTATGACGGGTTTTGATACGGACATAGCTTCAAGAAAGGTACAGGGAAGTCCTTCCCAGAGCGATGTTGATACAAAAACATCAAAGGTTTGAAGGATTTCATTAATATCATCCCTCCACCCTGTTAAAATGAACTGTTCCGTTAAATCCAGTTCCTTGATTCTCTTCTCTATCATTTGTCTTAACTGTCCGTCCCCTACCAGAAGAAATTTTACTTCAGGCACCGCTATCCTTATAAGGTTTGCAGCCGCCAGGTAATCC
>JAUXDE010000051.1 GCA_030618495.1 Clostridia bacterium | reverse complement strand
GGTATTGAGAATTCCATGTTAGAATTAAAGGCATATCTTTATTAATCTTTGATAAAATATGAGTGAGTTTATCCGGTAGACCTGTCAGTATAGTGGGTTCTACTATGAAATCAAGATCTTCCGAGTAGCGAAAAGCGGGGAAATACACTTTTTTTAATGCTGTTCCTCCTCTGAAAACAAGATTTTTGTTAATATAAGAGTTCTTTATCATGAAACTAATCAATAATTCAATCAGGTAGTCCTTTTCAATGGTTTCTTCAGGAATGTTTTCTTTTATACTTATTTTCTGTACGGTTCTGTAATCAATCATGGTTAGTGTGAGATAATCCTTAAAATTTGTTCCCTGCCGACGTTATCGATTAAACGCCAGTTGTTTTTATCAATAATCTTTCTCTCGATTGTCGGGTCAAATATGTCATACCGGTTTTTAATAAATTCTTTTATTGTATTTACAAAACCGTTTCCAGCAATACCGAGTATTTCAAGTATGTAACCTAACCTTTTAGCTATTACATTTTTGTCGTATTTCCGGAGATAGCCAAGAAGAAGAGAAAAGTCTATTTTTTCCTTTATAAGCCATATGCCCTTGGCAACTTCGGTAATGCCTCCACAGTATTCCGGATGCGCCAGCCCGTCAATTATTGTCCTTTCAGTATCTGAAATCCTAACCTTGTCTGTTTTCGTTGCCCATTCCGCCCTAATACCCCAGATGTTCTGTTTGTCGGTATGTATAAAAAGGAACTTATCATTGTTAGCCTGTGGGGGAAACTGTCTTTTAGGGGTGACCACAAACATTTTAATTACCGGTTGTGTTGTCATGCCCCGGAACTTCATGGCGCTGTAGAAACCAATATAGTAATGCGGTGAATTCATGATTTCTCTTGCCGCAACATATGGATTACCGATATATTTATTTGGATTACCGAGTTCGGGTGGGATTACTATATGTTTTCCTTTCTTCAAGGATGAAATAATATTTCTTTTCTTTAGTTCAGAAATAAATCTTCCCGCAGAGTTGTAGTTCAATCCGGTGATGCGGGAAACATCCCTGATAGTAAAAACTGTTTTCTTTTGATTGTATAAATTATATATCAGTTCTGCGCTTTTTTTTCCTAAAGTTTTCAAGTTTTCCATGATATCAACCTTTATTGTACAGTAATAACGCTTGTATCGTTAATTATATACAATGTTAGTTGATTTGTCAAGTCTTTTCTGTATAAAAAAGGATAAACAAGGTAAGGCTACACTATATCCACCTTCCTGCGGAGTTGTTTCTTTTCTGACTGTATTTTTTTGAGCCTCAGCATCTTTTCCTTTGCCCTTTTTGACCTCTTGCGTTTCTGCCTGCGGAGTTTTTCTATCTTCTGTCTTCTGGCGCTTTCCCTGCCTTTTATTATTTCTTCTATTTTCTCAACGAGGAGTCTCCTGGCAAGGAAACGGTTTAACGCCTGTTCCCGTTCCTCCTGGCATTTAACTTCAATGCCCGTTGGAAGGTGTTTTAAGTACACGCAGGTTGACGATTTGTTTACTTTCTGGCCGCCCTTCCCGCTTGAGCGGATGAACTTCTCTACTATGTCCTTTTCGTATACCTTAAGGGATTTCATCTTAGTGAGGAGTTTGTTCTTCTTTCCCGTGCTTATGCTCATAAGAGGACCCCGGCAATGCAGGCGGTCATGAATGCCGCAAGGGTACCGCCGGCAAGCGCCTTCAGCCCCAGCGCGGCTACGTCTTTTTTCCTGTTTGGGGCGACGCCGCCGATGCCTCCTATGAAACTTACAATTCTATACCTGAACATACACTTAACTCCTTTACGCTCAGCTGGCCGGGCGCGTTGGGCCCGTTAACGTAGCCGTAGGTTATACATGACCCGTAGGCAAAGCCCACTATCCTTGAAATACTTCCCAGTTCACCCATTGAGATGGCTATCATCGGTGTCTTCTTCCACGATTCGCAGAAGAGCATGAGCCTGCCCACGTCCTGTACGCTCTTTGTCATAACGGTAATCTTGACGACATCCGCCTTTAACCCAAGCGCTTTAAGGGCGGTTTTTTTAAGTGACTTGTTTGAAGGCGTTGTTTTGAAGTTATGGTATGAAACTATCGCAAGTTTGGCGTTTTTATGGGCAAGTTGTATTACTTTTTTGTTTATCCCGGCAGAACTGCCCTCGATGTCCACCATGTCGACTGTCTTGATAATTGATTCAAACAGTTTAAGGCGTTCGTTATCCGCAGGTTTCCAGCCGGAGGAAGCGCTCTTTTCCCGGGAAGACCTTATGGTGGCTATTATGGGAAGTTTTACCCGGTTTTTAACCTTCTTTACAAGGCCTGCGATAGTTGTTGTGTCTCTGGCGGTTTTTATCATGTCGTCTATGCGGAGTTCAATCATGTCCGCTCCCAGAGTCTTTGCCTTTATTGCGGTTTTAAGGATATCGCCGCCCCATACCGGGGCTGCCACCGAGTACCTGCCCTTCAGCCTTTTTTTCAATGATTTAACTGTCATGTTATTCCCCTATGATTTTTACCATTACCCTTTTTTTACGCTTACCGTCAAACTCTGCGTAGAATATCTGTTCCCAGGGCCCGAAGTCAAGCTTGCCGTCCGTTATCGCCACTACGACTTCCCTGCCCATTATGCTCCTCTTTATGTGGGCGTCGGCGTTGTCTTCACCGGTGTTATGGCGGTATTTGGATACCGGTTCGTGCGGGGCGAGTTGTTCCAGCCAGTCGTCAATATCCTGTATCAGCCCCGATTCATCGTCGTTTATGTGCACGCCCGCGGTGATATGCATGGCGTTTACGAGGCATAGCCCTTCCTTCACGCCGCTTTGCCTGACGAGTTGTTCAACCTCGCCCGTTATGTTGATGTAATCCCTCCTGTGGGGAGTGTTGAACCATAAGTGCTTTGTTAATGATTTCATTTTATCCTCCGGTTAAGGAATGTCTTTTTCGGTAAACTGCATGGGGTCAACGGCTACGTTGTTTACGTAAACACCCCAGTGCAGGTGCGGCCCCGTGGACTGGCCCGTCGAGCCGACGGTTCCTATGATGCCGCCCTTGTTGACGGTATCGGTTCTTTTTACGTCTATACTGTCAAGGTGCATGTAAATCGACTGTATTCCCTGGCCGTGGTCTACCAGGATGGTGTTGCCTATGCCCCGGAACTTCGCGGCCATGCTGACCACGCCGTTATTAGCCGCCTTAATCTTTGTTCCCTTAGGCGCCGATATGTCTGTCCCGCGGTGGCGGCCTTTTCTTCTTCTTTTGCCGTAGGTTCTTACCTGGCCGTAAGGGCTTGAGAACCTTCCCTTAACGGGTATAATGAACCTGCCCTCCCGGAGGTTTTCAGGGGTTATTTTACTTCGGAGCTGTCTTGCAACCCTGGATTCCTCCGCAAGTGTTTTCATTATCTTGTTTGTCCTTGAAAGGGACGCGATATGAGTTCTTTTGAACTTCCTGCTTTTAATATTGACGGTCCTGTTAAAGCGGCGCGTCCCTACTATGGGGAATTTTATAATGATTTCCAATGCGTTTTCACCGGGCTTGCAGTTCAGGGGCACGGCTATTAACCCGCGGTAGAGCCGGCTGTCGTCATTTTTTCCCGTTTCAAAGAACTTCGTCTTCTGGGAGTTAAAAACAAGGGTGGATTCCTTAAGTTCCCTTGAGGTTTTGATTTTTATTATTACTACATCTCCCGGGCAGTAGTCTCTTGAATCAATTTCAATGCTGACATCAACGGGTATTGAAAGATAGTACCATAGACCGACCGCAAGGATGGCGAGGTTAACTGCTATGGCGATTATTATAATTTTCTTTGATTTCAAGATATATTTTTATTTCCTTGATAGTTCTATCATGTAGTTAATAAAACTTGAGTTCTCTATAACGTGAAGTATCGTGAGCGCTTCCCAGGGCGTTTTTCCGCGGGCAAAACTGCCGTGGCCGCGGACTATTACTCCTTTGTGTTTTACCAGGGCGCTTGATACGTTCTGGGCAAGTTCATTGCTTCCGAAATCGCCTTTTACCATGGGAATCTCCTTCATGAAATGAAGGCTTTCAAGGTCGGTTGGCGCCAGCGCTTCCTTATCCTTGTGAATAAGCGATTGTATGACGGCGTACCTTGAATGACCGTGAAGCACGGCAAGCGCGTCAGTTTTGCCATAGATTTTCCTGTGGGCGTTGATTTCGTTAGACGCTTTGCGGGTCATTTCATTTTCAACGGTTTCATCAAGGCTGACCGTTACCAGGCGTCCCTCGAGTTCCTCGAGCATACAGCCCGAGGCGCTTATTATCATGTCTTCGCCGGTTCTTTTGCTCAGGTTGCCCATGGTGGAGTAAGCAAGGCCCGATGAGACCATTTTTTTGCCGACCTTAACCAGTTCTTTCATGGATGCTTTCGTGTTCATATTATCTTTACCTTTACCCTGCGTGAACGCGGCCCGTCAAACTCCGCGAAGTATATATGCTGCCACGTCCCCAGCTGAAGCTGTCCGTTTTGGATGATAACGGATTGGGAGAAACCCGTCATGGTTGCTTTTATATGCCCCGCCGAATTCCCTTCATCATGCCGGTAATCCCTGTCGTTCCAGTCAACCAGCTTGTCCAGTTTCATCAGGATATCACTTTTGACATCCGGGTCGGCATTCTCGTTTATCGTAACGCCGGCGGTGGTGTGTGGGACGAATACTATACATACGCCTTCGGTTACCTTGCTTTCTGAAACAGCTTCCTGAACGAGTCCCGTTATGTTAACCAGTTCGGAATGCGAGTGTGTTTTTACCGATAGTTCTTTTATCATGGTTTCTCCTGTTGGAAATAATAATCTTCAAAATCTATATATATCAAATATATGTAAAAAATACAAATTATTATTGAACCATAGTTCATATGAAAGGACGTTGAAACCGGGTTTTTTTTACCATTCATTAATGATTATTTTATACTAAAAAACCTTTACAATTAATTTACTTGCCAGAATTAAAAACGCGTGATATAATTTATGTTGAGAATGGGAGGATTGTAATGAAAAGGGACAGGAAAAAGATAATAGTAGTGGATGATGAAAAGACAGTTCGCGATGCCCTGGAATTTCTTTTAATGAACGAGGGGTATGAAGTTATAACCGCTCAGAACGGCGAGGACGCATTGATAAAGGTCCGGGACGAGGACCCGGACCTGATGATACTTGATGTAATGATGCCAAGGATGAATGGGTTCAGGGTTGCCAGGGCAATCAGGAAAGACCCTGTTTACAAGAGGCTGCCCATATTGCTATTAACAGTTATGGACGATAAGAACGATAAGATAGCCGGGTATAATTCAGGTGCTGATGAATACTTGGTTAAACCCTTTGACTTGGACGAGCTTATTGTCCGGGTGAAATGCCTGCTGAAAATGCCCATGCTTGGGGGGATAGTATAGGGTTGCGTTGTAAGTGCTTATAAAATATTAAACCCGCTCCTTGAAAGAGCGGGTTTTTCCTGCCATTGTTTCCGCAGCGACTGCCGGTTGAATTGACCGAAAGGGAACAGGAACTATAACAAAAAAGTTTTTTTATTGCAGGATGTAGAATTGCCGGCATTATCTTATTATCGTTAGCTTTCCTGTCCCACTGACAGGTGTTCCTCCCTCCGGAGTGGCTGTTAACTTCCAGAAGTACAGTCCTGATGCAATGTTGCTGCCGTTAACATCCGTGCCGTTCCAGCCTCCTCCTGTGTCAGGAATCGTGTTGTATCCCGGATCCATATCCGGTTCTTCAAATGTCATTAGCAACCGTCCTGAAGTAGTGAAAATCTGCAGTTTAATATTTGCCCTTTTTGTGATTTCAAAGATGAATACAGTTTCATCGGAAAAAGGATTCGGGTAATTTGCCATATTCACCAATTCCAAACTTTCTCCGCCCCCTACCAGGGAAAATACGGAGAAATGCTCAACAGGAACCTCCACAAAATGGCCGGTCTCATTCACATTGTGAACCCCGCCCACTTTAACCCACTGTTCCCGTTCATCGTTTAAGGTGTAAATCCTCAAGGACTGTTCGTCTATGCCCGCATTAGCCACTTCCGTTATATTGTAATAAATCCTTAAATATATACTGTTTTGGAAATCGTTTATCTCCATCTTTGAGCCATACATATTATAGATGTTAATATCCGTTATTGAACCTTCCATGTAACGGAACTTATTCAGTTTGCCATTGGCTATTCCAATATTGCCGCCTAAAGAGGGGTTGGTATCGATTTCAATATAAACATCTTCCTGGAATGTCCCGCTTGAAATGAGGACTTCGCAATCATTTACGTTTCCGCATTTCGTGTACGCTGAAGAACTGATGACAACCGCAACGGATTTCGTCATTTTCACGGCAGGTGTGGAAGGGCCTGACATAACCTCGGATTGATTGTAACCGTAAACCTTGAACCAGTAGGATGAACCCGCTTTCAGGTTCATTGCAGTATAAGCGTTGTTTGTTATGTTATCACTCCATTGTTCTATCATGCTGAAGTCGGTACTGTTGGAGGACTTCTCTATTGCGTACCTTACGTTCTCGTCCGCCTGCCACGATAAACTGATGCTGTGTTTTGTGCTTGCTGTAGCCACAAGGCCTGTCGGCACTGCCGGGCCTGAGCCTGCCTGCAGAAAAAACAACTGCGTTCCGCAGTACGGCCCGGACGAATCACCGGCATCCCATGTCTTCACCTTCCAGTAATAAGTTGTATCTTCGGACAACGCGGAACCGCCGTACGCCGCCGAAGAGTCTATTGAAACATACTTGAGCGTATCCCACATTTCGCCGGTATTACTGTCAAGGCTGGTACTGCTCGTTGATACGAGAACAGCATACGCCGATTGTGAATCGCCGCCGTCCTGGTCGGAAAACACCCAGGTAAAATCCGGGGCTGTTTCGGTTGTGATTGCGGGGCTTGCCTTGCCGTCGCATTCCGGGGTAACCGGAGCGTTAGGGGCATTATTAGTCGCGTAGGTTACTTCAACGTATACCTGGGTAACCCTATCCTCTGGTGAAAAAGCACCTGCACCAATTGACTTGATTCCTGCCTCTATATTATCTATATCGGTCCATGTCCAGTCGCCTCCGGCAGGATCCGTCGCCCAGTCACTGGTATGCTCCACATAAGTCGCAGTAAGAGGATCAATTGTTGCTCCATCATAGGCAGAACCGCTAACAATCTGTATAATTACACCTTCTGATGGGACTGTATGTTTTGCCCAGATTATAACTCTCACATTACTTATAGTGCCTGTTTCAGTTGTGTGGTCAACCATACTAAAACTATGTACAGCATTTTTGGCACTTACACAAAAATAGTCAGCATCTCCGTTTTGCGCCGCTTCGTCCACGTCTTCGTATGTATTGAGCGGAGTACCTATCCAGCCTGAATTTATCCCTGCAGCATTCGGCCTGATTGTCAGGACATCAGCGTTTGAAACGGAAATAAGAAGGAAGAAAAGCGTGAGTGAAAAAAGAAGTGTTGCAAATACATTTTTCATTTATGCACCCCCATATTAATATCCCCCCGTATTTATATACCCCTACAATTGAAATAATATTCACAAATTAATGAAATATTAAACTAAAATAATTATACATTATAATATTCAGGCTGTCAATGAAAATATATGTTATTGTTGGGAATAGGAAGGGATATGGTAAGAAGAAATGATCTATTTGGTTCCCCGGAAGTCACTGCAGAAATAAAGATAAAGAGTCCTTACCTTTATACCGGCTCTTTTGACCGGTATTTCCTTGAGAAGTTTAATACTCCTGAACCTGTAGATGTGTTTGGGGTTTGCGAATAATCTTGAGTGGGTGAAATAAAGGGCGTCCATTCCTTTACGGCTGTCGATATCCTGCCAGAAGTCGTAACCGGTAGTCCTTCCTTTTCTTTTAACCCATACCGGTTTGTTAGTAGCAAGGCTGAACTGCGCCCCCGTCTGGTACCTTTCCGCGAGGTAGAAGATATCGTCGGGGAGTGATTCTGTCAGCGTTTCAACTTCCTTTTTTAACAAATCCCAGCCGTAGAAGTCATTGGTGAAGTCCTTTTCCCTTGCGTTTGGCGCAAGCGGGATTACCGGGTGGAAACTTGATACTATAAGGAAGGCAATCAGTATGGAACAAACCGCAAGGTTGAGTTTTAACAGTAGTTTGTATTTCCCGGTGAGTTTTATTGCTGCCGCTGCCCCCATGAAGCCCCCGATATAGCCGAGCGCGGGCCAGTGCGGCAAAAATTTATGGGAGTAAAGGCTGTTTGCCGCAAACAGCGCTATTACGGGGAAGGACATCAGGAAGAGATAGCGGTATTCCCACTTCTTTTTCCACAACCTTGCCAGTCCCGTAAACCCGCACATTGCGATAATAAAGCCCGTAGGCGCAAGGTAGAGCATCTGTGAGGCCACGAATAACAGGAACTTCACTATGGAAAGGGAGAACCTGTGGCGGCCGACGAACTGGAAGTGAAACGATACCCAGTCGTTCTGCGCGTTCCATATGATAACGGGTAGGAATACTATGATTGATAATAGCAGTGTTATGTACGGTTCCTTTTTTTTCAGGAAGGGGCGGTGGTTTTTTGATAATATTAAATAGAGGAACATCATAACGGGAAGGATGAAGCCGTTATACTTGCTTAATGAAGCCAGTCCCATTGATATGCCCGTAAGGTACCAGTACAGGTTCTTCTGTTCCTTAAGCGCCCTGTAGAGCAGGTAAAGGGAGAGTGTCCAGAACAGCGCCAGCGGGGCGTCGGGAGCCATTATTACCCCGCCCATGAATATGACGGGTGCGAACATGAAGAGAAGGCTTCCCCAGAGGGTTTCCTCTTCAGAGAACATTTCCCTGAGCCACTTGTATGCGATAAGTATGGAACATGACGTTAATACCAGCGCTCCGGCATGTATGGCAAAGGGGTTGTTCCCGAATATTGATGTGAACACTTTTATCACGTAGGCAACCATGGGGGGATGGTCGAAGTAAGCAAGCTCAAGGTTTTTACTGCATGCCCAGAAGTAGGCCTCGTCATCACCGGGCCCAAGGAATATGATGGTTACAAATTTTACCAGGGTGATTATTCCAAAAACTATCCAGAACATTACTGCTCCTTCATGCGGGATTTTAAAATGTTAAGGTTTTTTATGACTTTATCCTGGTCATCCGGGTCAGGGAGGCCGAGATAGACGGCTGTCTCCCAGTTCTTTACGGCTTCCCTTTTCATGTCCTTAAGGTAATAACAGTTCGCAAGGTCGTTGTACACCTCGCCGTAATTTCGTATCCTTATTGATTCCTTGAAAGAGCGGATGGCGCTGTCATAGTCATTAAGCCGAACGTAAGCCATGCCCAGGTCATAGCAGATACGCCCGTTTACGGGGCTTAGCCGGTGGGCCTTTTCGTATTCCGCTGCCGCTTTTTTCCAGTTCTTTGTCTTACTTGCCATGTCGCCGTTACTCCTGCGCAAATCGGCTATAAACTCATTGGGTACGGTCTTGAGCCATAGCAGTATTATAACAAGGATTATAGCAGTTTTATATACTACCTGTACAGTATTTCCGGTTGAAGCTATCTTCTGTTTTGCCTGTTTATGGTCTTCTGTCCCCGGTGTTTCCATCAATCCCAGGTATGACCAGAACAGGAAACCCGTGGGGACTATATGAAGGGGGAAGTTGGGTATGCTGTCAACCAGGATTCCGGTTACCGCCGCTGTTATGCCCGCGGTAATCCACGGCTGGGAGTCAGGCGCCCGGCGCCTGAAGACACCCGCAAAAAATACCACTATGATTCCCAGGAAGGCGGCAAGGCCCAGCGCGCCGGCTTCAGCGCATATCTGCAGGTATTCGTTGTGAACCTGGCTTTCGCTCGTTCCCCTGAGCACTATTCTCATTTTCTTTCTTGCCTCCGCCTGGGAAAGGGCGTAGTTGACCTTTACCGCGCCTATGCCCACGCCTATAAGGGGATGGTCCTTTATCATTTCCTGCGCCGTTCGCCATTTGAATACCCTTTCGGATATTGAGGCTATGTTGGGGTTGAATATTGACTTGAACTTCCTTGTATAATCATTGTCGGAAAGGACTATGTAAGAGGAAATGAAAACCATTACGGCGGCGGAGATAATATAGAGGCGTTTTATATTTGCGCTTTTTGCGAGGATTTTTCCCGCCAGCGCAAGGAACACCAGCATGGAGATTATAAAGGCAATCCAGCTCCCGCGGGTCTTTGTGAGTACGAGGCAGACTATCAGGAACACCGTATTTACGGACAGGAGCAGTTTTTTTAAGCTTTTTGATGTCTTTATCGCCGAGGCAAGGCTTAAGGGGATGAGGGCAACAAGGTAACCCGAAAAGAAGTTGGGGTTGCCAAGTGACGAGGAGAGCCTTCCCCCGAAGGTCCGGGCCCAAACGATGAAATCCAGACCTGTTGACTGTATCATGCCGTACAGGCATACGAAAAAGCCCGCGACAAGCGAGTAGTTTATGAATTTTGAACGGAACTTCTCATTATTCCGGCTTGCTATGATAAGGTAGACGCCCATAAATACCAGTTTGTCAACCAGGGCATTGACGCTTACCGCGGTGTTTGAAGTGTTTACCATCGAAAGCAGCAGGACTGCCGTGAAGATAAGGATGGGGATTAGCAGTCTTGCCTTCAGGAGTTGTACGTTTTTAATGACTGAGGCTATCAGCAGAAACGGTATTACCGTTTGTAGTATGGTATGCTTGATAAGGAACGTATCCCTGGTTGCCGGCAGGAATACCAGCGGCAGCGCGATGGCTAAAAACATGATGCCTGATTTGATTAAACTGTTATTTTTTTTATCCAATATTTTGCCCTGTAGTAGTATATCATAAATTTATCTGTAAATCAAAAACGACGCAAATGATTCAGACAAAAAACTTGACATTTTACTATGAAAAATATAATATGCTAAATAACACCGAAGGCTAAAAAAAGGAAATATGAAAAAACTTTTAATGTGGGCGGCGCTGCCCCTGGTTCTGGTAAATCTGTCCTGCGCCACTGTTCAGTACGTCCACCTGAAGGACGGGACAGCCCTGCGCGCAAAGACCGTTAATTACAATTCCGACAAAAAAGAATATGTTATTACCGCGGGGAGCAGTATGAGGGAACAGACAATAAACGCGGAGAGGGTTACTCATGTCAGCAACAGTTCCGAGGGGGATATAATACTTAAAAAGATGGACGAGCAGGTGGGGGGGGAAGACCTTTCGAGAATAGCCTATGCCCTGTACCAGGATTTGAGCGTCAATACCTACTTGAAAACCGAAAGACCTCCCGTCATTGCCTTCCTTCATATTGAAAACAAGACTTCCGAGTATTTTAATACGGATATCATCGCGGACAAAATCATGGAGTTAATGCTGAATAACGGAAAAGCTGTCTTCGTGGCGCCGAACAAGCGCGAGTTGTTAATAGAAGAACTGAAATTCCAGTTAAGCGGGCTTACGGAAAAAATAGGCGAAATGGGCAAGATGCACGGAGTTGACTTCTTTGTTTACGGCGATATTTCTTCCATTGAAAAGAAACAGGAAACTTTTTCAAAGACCAAGCGCCGTTCCTATTACCGCCTGTCTTTGAAAATGCTGGAAGTTAAAACGTCCATAATTGTCTGGATGGGTGCCAGGGACTGGTATTCCCAGAAAAGCAGGGGGTTTCTTGAATAAACAAGGAGAATAATTTTATGAAAAAGAAAAACTGGGTGTTTGCATTAATTCTTGTACTGGCATTTGGCTTGTTGTCCGGGTGCGCCGTAAATCATTATAACCTGGCAAACACAGCATATTCCAAGGGGGATTATAAGACCGCGCAGAAAGAATACAGTCATTTAACTGATGGGGACCCGGCTAAACCAAAAACCAAAAAGGCAAGAAAGAAACTCGTATGCCGGGGTATTCACCTAGGGAATCATGGTGTGGCAGCTTGTTATGCGCATGATTATAAGGAAGCAGCAAGAATTTTGGAAATGTGTGTAACATACAATGAGCATTTAGAAGGTTTTGTTGGACAGACAATGAAATCCCAGATGACAAGGAAGTACAGGTTTTCTCCGTGGGAACAAAAAATGATTCACATATACTTAGGAAGGATTTATGAGCAGTTAGGTAATAGAGAAAGGTCTCTCATTGAGTATAGGAAAATCAATGAATCAGAGGATA
>JAUXDE010000006.1 GCA_030618495.1 Clostridia bacterium | reverse complement strand
AGATTGTCCGGCATGGTAATATTAATATGTTTAACACTCATATCACTCCTCCCGTAGTGTATATATATTGTATACACTAATAGTATACATCATTTTAATAGATTTGTCAATTGAATTCTGAATTCAATTTCGTTTATCGGGATAGTATAGTATTTAGTATTAAGTTTAGATTGCTTCTTTCAGGGAGGATACAAATTTCTTAACTTCTTTGACGGTCCTGCTTGTTTTCCCGTATTTCTTTATTATTTTGACTATTGCGCTGCCCACTATCACCCCATCGGCATAACGGCTTACTTTTCCTGCCTGTTCGGGCGTGGAAATACCGAAACCGCATGCCACGGGTATTTTTACCATCCCCCTTATTCTCTTAAGTTCTGCGATTAGGCTTTTACTGATGGACTTCCTCTCCCCGGTGGTCCCTGTAAGGGAAACGTAGTAAAGAAACCCCGTGGATTTTGAAGCTATCATCCTTATTCTTCCGGGTGAACTTGTGGGAGCGGCAAGAAATATCGTTGAAAGACCGCTCTTTTTTGACATTGTTATTAAATTCCCCGCCTCTTCAGCTATGAGATCGGGAACTATTATTCCATCTACCCCGGCGCTTTCGCATTCATCTACAAACTTCCTGCAACCGTACCTGTGCACGGGATTAAGATATGTCATCAACACAAGCGGTACCTCTGTGATTTTTCTCAGCCTCTTTACCGTTTTGAGTATTTTTGCAAGCGACGTCCCGCTTTTTAATGCCCTCTGGGAAGACTCCTGTATAGTCGGGCCGTCAGCCAGCGGGTCGGAGAAAGGCACCCCAAGTTCAATGATATCGGCCCCGCTTTGGGCCATTTCAGGCACCAGTTTCTCAGTCGTCCCCAGGTCCGGGTCGCCTGCCGTTATAAAGGTTATGAGGGCTTTCTTCCTTTTTCTTTTTAGTTGATTGAACTTCCTGTTGATTCTGTTCAATATTTATCCTTTTTTGTAACTATATCCAGGTCCTTGTCACCGCGGCCCGACAGGCATACTATTACCGTTTGTTTTTCTGTCGTTTTTTTGGCCAGTACCTTAAGATAAGCCAGGGCGTGAGCGGATTCAAGCGCCGGTATTATGCCCTCCGTCTCACACAACTGCCTGAAAGCGTCAATGGCTTGGCTGTCGGTTGCCGAAACGTACTCTGCCCTTCCTATTTTCTTGTAATAACTGTGCTCGGGTCCCACTCCCGGGTAATCCAGCCCGGCGGATACAGAGTGCGTCTCGCATATCTGACCGCCCGAATCCTGCATCAGGTAACTCCTCATTCCGTGCAGTATTCCCACAGAACCTTTACTTAGCGGGGCTGAATGCCTGCCTGTTTTCAGTCCCCTGCCTGCCGCTTCAACACCGATGAATTTCACCTTGTCTTTATAGAAGGGATGAAACAACCCTATGGCGTTGCTTCCGCCGCCTACACAGGCAAGAAGATAATCAGGCAATTTACCCTGGACGGCAAGGAACTGCTTTCTTGACTCTTCCCCTATGACGGACTGGAAATCCCTTACGATGGAAGGATAGGGATGGGGCCCCACGCATGAACCTATAAGATAATGCGTGGTCCTGACGTTGGTCACCCAGTCTCTTATGGCTTCATTTATCGCATCCTTCAGGGTTCTCGTACCTGATTCCACGGGTATTACCTCTGCCCCGAGAAGCTTCATCCTGTAAACGTTCAGCGCCTGTCTCTTCATGTCTTCCCTGCCCATATATACAGCGCATTTCATACCGAAAAGCGCGGCAGCCGTAGCCGCCGCAACGCCATGCTGTCCCGCCCCCGTCTCGGCTATTATCCTTTTCTTGTTAAGTTTTCTTGCAAGCAGAGCCTGCCCCACGGCATTATTTATCTTGTGCGCCCCGGTATGGCAGAGGTCCTCTCTCTTCAAATAAATCTTCGCGCCGCCAAGTTTTCGCGTTAATTCCCGGGCAAAGTACAGCGGGGTCGGGCGGCCCGCGTACTGTTTGAGATAGTAAAGAAATTCCTCCCTGAACGTTCTGCTCCCTTTAATTTTCTTATAAACCTCATCAAGCTCATTAAGGGCGTACATCAACGTTTCCGGAACGTACTTCCCGCCAAACTCGCTAAAATATCCACTTTTATCCGGCAGCATTTCTAACTCCTTCAATAAAATCATGCATCCTGTCATAATCCTTCCTGCGCGGCAGTCTTTCAACGCCGCTTGCGGTATCAACACAATAGGGCGTTACCTTCCCTGCTGCCTCTTTCACGTTACCAGGGTTCAATCCCCCGGCAAGAAACACGGGCTTGCCGAATTCCTTTGCCTTCACCGCAAGGTCCCAGTTGAACACCTCTCCCGTCCCGCCTTCCACTCCCGGGACGTACGTATCCAGCAGGTAGTAGTTCACATCGTAAGCGGGGATTTTTTGGAGGCTTTCTTCATTCTCGATTCTGAATGCCTTTATTATCTCAATACCGTCAAACATCGTCTTAAGCTCCCCGCAGTATTCGACGGTTTCATCTCCGTGAAGCTGTAGTACCTTTATTCCGGTCTTCTTCACTATGCTTTTAATAACCTTCATTTCCTCATTGACAAAAACCCCCACGGTTCCTATAAAAGGCGGGAGTTGGGCTATTATTTCCCGGGCATTTTTAGGGGATACGGCCCTCGGGCTGTTTTTATAGAAATTGAACCCCAGGTAATCCACCCCAAGCCCTGACGCCCATACGGCATCCTTCTTGTTGGTTATACCGCATATTTTTACTTTTACCATGATTTTGTGCTCCGTAACATAAATTCCTGATATTTTTGCTAGAAGATTTTGAGCCGAGCCGAAGCAACGTGAAGCGCGTATACCGGGAGTATGTAAGCTGAACGTTGCAAAGGTATAGGCCAAAAGCCCGACGCCCTTCGGGAGGCTATACTCTAGGCAACTCCTTCGTTGTTTCGTCGGTTACAATGCCACCGCATTGCGCTCTCCTCACGCCTTGAATTCACCTCAGACTATAGCCTCAAAAATAACGGTAATTTATGAGACAGAGTACAAGCCATATTCTCGATATGCTTTCGTCGTCTTTCCTTGAATCCGTATCAAAGCCTGCCCTTCATATGTAAAGCTATGTTAGTAACACTACACTAGCGGCGCGCTGTATAATTAATAATAAGCTTGACTATATATTTAATATATGTTATAAAAAGTTGTAATTAATTTTTGGGAGGTAAACATGACAATTTCAAGAAAAAACACTTTTGTTTTGATTTTAATGCTGGTTTGTGCGATAGGGGTGTCGGGCTGCGCGAAGAAAAAGAAAATAGTTGTTAAGCCGGCGGAAGAACCCGGAGCGCCGGTAGATAAATGGGATGTTTCCATGCCTCTCGAGGACAGGGTTTACGAGGTTACGGACGACCTGGAAACTATTTATTTTGGTTTTGACAGGGCAAGCCTCAAGGCAGACGCGAAGAATACGCTTGAAAACAATGCACAGTGGCTCAAGGATAACCCGGGAGAATGGGTGAGGGTGGAAGGGCACTGCGATGAACGCGGTACAGAGGAATACAACATAGCCCTCGGTGAAAGAAGGGCGGAGGGCGTGAGGAAGTACTACGTTGCCCTGGGTGTTGATGATTCAAGAATTATGGTGCTCAGCTGGGGTGAGGAAAAACCCTCTGACCCGCGCCACAGCGAAGCGGCATGGTCGAAGAACAGAAAAGCAGAAACCCTTTTAAGGGTAAGATGATTATATGAATTTCCGCCGTCTACTATTAATCCTGCCTTTGACGGTTTTCTTTTCAGCCTGCGCTGAATTTCCCATGATTGCCACACAGAATGATATTGTCAAAGTGGAAAAAAGCGTATCAAAAATAGAGAAGGACATGGCCAGCATTCAGCGAAACCAGGCGGAACTGGGAAGCAGATTGGAAGAACTTATGGAGAACCTGCTTGCCGTTACTGAAAACGTAGATATTCTTGCCAGAAGAATAGAAAAACTAACCGGGAAAGTAGGTACTTCCAAAATATCGAAAAGAACAATAAAACCTGCCGTGAAAACTTCCGGAGCGAAGGAAATCTATGACCTTGCGTACAAGGATTATATTAAAGGCAATTACTCTCTGGCGGTCATGGGTTTTACCGAGATGCTGGAGAGATACCCCCGGGATGTCCTGGCAGCGAAGGCGAAGTACAACAAGGGCGAGTGTTACTTCAGCCAGAACAAATGGGCTAAGGCAATAGATGAATTTGACGGAGTTATGTCCGGTTTTGCGGATTCGGATGAAGTCAAGAAGGCGAAGTTCAAGAAAACCCTCGCGCTGTTAAGGCTGGGGAAAAACGATAAAGCCGCAACCCTGCTGGATGAAATAATAAAGAAATACCCCCTTTCAAACGAGGCAAAACAGGCAAAGGAGAAGAAAGAAAGTCTTGCGAATCAGCAATGATGAATAATTCCGGCCTTACAAGTTTTAAACTGAGCCTGGTTTTTTCAATTCTGTTTCATGTTTCCTTATTTCTTATCTTCAAAACTCAAATAGAACACAGGCAATATGATATTTACATGCCCATTCAAATGCGGGTCTTTGAGCGGGAGCCGGTGAAGGAACCCGCAAAAAAGAAGCTGGTGAAGAAAGAGAAAGAAAAAGTTAATATCAAAAAGACACCCAGGAAGGAAAAAGTAACAAAAAAAACACCTGAGCCCGAACCCGAGCCGCAAAAGAAACCCCAGCAAACAACAGGAATAATAGAAATACCCAATTTCCCCTACCCGTGGTATTTGAACAGTCTGAGGAAAAAAATAGGCAACAACTGGGACATGCCGGTACAGCCCGAGGATATGGTAGGGAAAAAAGCTGTTATATATTTCAGAATTAAACGCGGAGGCGAGGTAAGCGGCATAAGGATTGAAACGCGTTCGGGGATATCGGAGCTTGACATTTCGGGCCTCCGGGCAGTGAAGGAATCTATGCCGTTTATACCGCTGCCTTCAGAATTCAAAGAGGAGTACTTAATTGTTCACTTTTATTTCAAGATTAAATAAGGTTTTATTTATAGTAATAGTTTTGACTGTATTTTCTTCAGGATTACTATATTCCCAGAAAACGGAGGTAGTAATCGGGGATGAGCGCCTTACTCCAATTAAAGGGAAAGTAGTGATTTCCATTTCAAAATTTTCCCCCATGAAGGAGTCAGACGCAGAAGCTTTCAAGCCAAAGGAACTGACAGGCATCCTGAAGAACGACCTTTTCATGACGGGAATGTTCAGAATAATGGAAGGTTCCGGGGCAAAAGAAAAAAAGGATGTTGATTTCCTTAAATTAACTTCAAAGCGGGTGGAATTTGCGGCAATTGCCACTTATACGGTGAAGAAGAAGGAATTGATTCTGATAGGAGTATTATACGATGTTGGCGGCATATCAAAGATATTTAAAAAAAGGTATAAGGGCAAAAAGGGAATGCACAGGACGCTCGTCCACCGTTTTGCGGAAGACATACTGAAAAACACAACGGGAAACGAAGGGATAACGGACTCCCGCATAACGTTTATTTCGGACAAATCGGGGCACAAGGAAATATACGTGGTAGACTACGACGGTTACAATATAAAGCAGTTAACGAGGGAAAAGTCGATAGCGCTTTTGCCCAGGTGGTCGCCTGACGGCAGGCGAATAGCCTATACGAGTTACAAGAACAAAAGGCCGTATCTCTACATCCTGGACACCAAGGCCGGGCTTTCGAAACGACTGTTCCCCACTACCCGCACGAACATTGGCGGCAGGTGGTCGCCTGACGGGAGGTACCTGGTTTTGATGATGACCAAAAACGGGAACTCGGATATATATGTTTATGACGAAAAGAAAAAAGACCTCAGGAGGCTAACCCGTTCATGGGCTATAGAAACCTCCGCAAGCTGGCTTCCCAACGGAAGGAAGATACTTTTTACATCCGACAGAAGCGGTAAGCCGCAGGTATACATGATAGACGTGGATGGAACGAACCTGCAAAGACTGACTTTTGACGGCAGGTACAATGACTCGGCGGTTTGTCACCCGGAAGACGATGTGATTGCCTACGTTTCGCTTGAGGAAAACAAGTTCAACATATATACGATGCGGCTTGACGGGAGCGGCAGGAAAAGGCTGACCTACAACAATTTTTCAAACGAAAACCCATCATGGGCTCCTGATGGCAGTTACATAGTGTTTACATCCGAAAGAAGGGGCAGGAAGGGTATTTACGTGATGCGCTCAGACGGTGAATACGAAAGGCTGCTGTTTTCTTTAAGGGCTAACTGTGAAGACCCGGCATGGTCGAAATAAGGGGGTCAGACCCCGTTATTACTAACCAACCAAAGTAAGTAAATTAATATTTACTAATCATATTCAACTTCCAAATATAGAGAATAATTTTCAGTAAAATTCGAATATTCTTCGAATTCGAAGGAAACTCTTATGTAATAATTATCTTCGGAAGTAATGGGATAATTACTTATTTTATCATTTTCGTCGCCATATGCTATCGGTTCCTCATTAGAACCATCGTATAGTTCAACGTTATAATTACATCCATCCGGGACAGAGGTTAATTCTGCATCGATGTATCTATCGGGATGCAAGTATACCCTAAACCAATCCTCATCACTATAACTATGGATATTTACGGTGTCAATGGTAGTGTAATAGCAGTTAAGACGACCATCGCTACCCCAATTCTTATACTCCCAGGGGGGAGAGTTGTAGTTGTAGAAATCCGCACAAGCGTTGTCCTTGTCGTTGTTGGGTTCGTAGCTATCCCAGGCGCTTGTGTCTTCCTCCTCCAAGTGGACGTCAATGTGAACATAATCGTCTGCTTTTACCGTAATGATACTTATAAAGGTGTCAAATCCAGAACAGGAAACTTTCAGAATGTGCGGGCCTGAGGGTATACCATCGATTGTTCTTGTGTAAGGAGCAGAAATTGAGTCCATCGTGTCTTCAAAACCAGTGTCAAGAGATATCGTTACCTCATTAAGTATTGCGTAACTGCCGACACTCTTGCCGTCCCTGACCGAAACACCGGAAAAGAAGAAGCCGTCGTCTTCATCGGAATATTCGCGGATTTCAATTTCTATTCCACCGGTCCCCTTGCCGGCCAACCCGGGGTTGAAGTCTAACTTGCCGCCGAAAGAAACAGGGGGCCATTCTCCCCCGCCGCCATTACAGCCGGCAAGAAATATTATGCATACGACCGTACAACTGATTAACCAGACCGGAATTCTTTTTTTCATGACAGATACCTCCTAAAAACCATATTCGAATTTAATCCTTAATTGAGGGTCCCCTCCCCCCGAACCACCGCCGAATTCCATTTCAACATCGGCTCCTATCTGGAAATTATTGGTGATGTTAAAATCAACACCTGAAATCACAACTTGAGTTTGGAAATCGGAAGGTGTGCTATTAACAAAAGGACTGCCGTCAATAATGAAGTCATAGGCTTCGAGAATGATATACTCGTAGAACCCGTAGCCCATGCTAAGACTTAGCTTATTAATTAACTTGAACTTCATCCCAAAGATGGCCCCGATTCTTGCTTCAGCGATAAGGCTCAGGTGAGCATTTTGTATCGCGGGGCTTACGTAATAATCGTCTGTATTATCAAAGTTTCTTATACCTAAATCCGCGGTAATCAATGAGTACATGCGGAACTTTCTTGAAGCTGAAGGTTTAAAGTTCAACTCAAGCTTTTCTACCACGTGCATGTCGGGAGCTTTGATAATTCCCCCTAACTTCCTCGTATATTCTTCTCCTAAACTACCCGTATATTCTTTCTCACCTCCCCCACGCCCCAGGTAAAAGTTATTCTTCAAATTACCTTCTTCTTCAGAGCCAAGACGCAAGCCCACGCATGTTCCGGGACCATCGTACATAACGACACCCACTCCGAGTCCAAACTTTGGATAATCGAGAGAGAACATTAAATACCCCAGCGACGGTTGTCCGGCAGTGGTTGCTGTAAGGAAGTTATTGGATATTGACCCGGCGTTTATCTTGAAATCTGAAAATCTCCACTCGAGATATGAATCAAACTCCTGCATGGCGCCGGTTTCGGTTTCGGACTGCGAAGGACTCCAGAGGCCGTTAAACCCCAGGAGAAATGTTTTTGCCCCGGCGAATTTAATACCATTGCCGACAGCAGCTTTATAGCCTGTTTTTAACGATGTCACGGTTCCCAGGCTCTGCTGGGCTTCAATATAGGTAATTTTTACCTTTCCGATTACTTTTGTCTTTATGCCGGTTACCTGGCCCGAGATGGGGCTCTTGACTTTCTCCGTGATGGCTATTATGTCCATCACCTGGTTCTTGCTGATACCGTGTAGTTTTCCCATGTTTAGCGTAACCTGGTTGCCAGTTACTTTAGTTATCGTGCCGTCAAAACCCGTGGATATGTGCGTAGGCAGGCCCGTAGGGGGCGCCGCAGTTGGGGCCGGGGTAATGGTTCTGGCGGGGGGTACGTATACGGGCTCTACTGGAACTACGGGCGCCGCTTTTTTAACAGGCGCTGCTCTTCCGGTCTGGTCGGCTGCGAGGCGTGCCGCCATTTCATCTGTCAGGGACTGTAGTTGGCTGGGGTCTTTGCGCCGGCCGGTGTCGGAATAAATAATTTCCCCCGTTTCCACCTTAACAAGGTTAATGGTCAAAACGTATTCCCCGAAAAGCAGCCCGAAGGTCCCGGATATCATACCCTGCACGTTAAGCATTTTACCCATCTGGACGGCGCATTCCTGGGTTGTACAGCCGCTTTGCTGGAAACCCTGTTCCGCAAGGATTCTGTCCATGTTCGACTTGTCAATGAGCCTGAATGCCTTGGCGGAAACGAGCGCGTTCCTGAAAAACTCGGTAATGAAAGATGCCTCTGAGGCGGATACACCGGAAGGCTTGAAGTCAAGCACCGCGATACCCTTTCTTGTATCTTTTTCCTGCGCATGAACGCTGACTGCAAGGAAAGTAAAACTAATGATTAATAAAACGGAAATCATTCTCCTCATGTTTCTTATCTCCTTTTAGTAAAAACCTGTTTGTTATGTGTAAATTAACAATATTCCCATTCCGAAGAAAAATACTGCCATCCCGATCTTTATCTTGCTTAAATGCTTGAGCATTATATTCGTGAACTGTTCTGAAGTAATCCCCTTCCACGCGAGAATGAATATTATTATCAGTGGCGCGACGAACATCAAGTTATACAATAAAAGGTATCCTAAAGCGCCAAACCGGAGACCCGGAATCTTGAGCATATACATTATGGTGGGCAGGTAAATCTGCCCGGTGCACGCGAATTCGAATATTGAAACGAGCACCCCCACGCTGAAACCCGCAAGGACAAGCTTGAATACCCCGGAATTCTTTCCTGCAAAATCCTCCCTCTTGCTGACTATGGACTTATGAATCTTTTCCTTCAGGAGCGGGGAAAGCTGGAGTTTCATGTCAGCGGGCTTGCCCTGCCTGCACTTGATGTAATCATATACGCTGAGGACACCAAGTACAAAAACCATTGATACGGTAATAATCTTTATTATAAGAGAAACAAACGGCACTTCCGTTAACTTCTCAAATCCCTTGAATAATCCCAAACCAATTAAAGTATAGCATAAAAAAATTGCCAGGGTAAAGGCTATTCCAGTGCCGAGAATTTCCTTCCCGCCTTTTCCCGCAAAGGAAAGGTAGGAAATAAAGAATATTATGGTCGCAAAAGCGCAGGGATTTATGCCGTCCAAAAGCCCCGCCCCTATAATCGGGAGAAGTTGTACGGAGTTAATTTTGTCCCGGATATTTCCCGCGCCCGGCGAAACCTCTTTTGCGCTTTGCGCAACCTCTTTTCCAAAGAACTCCTTGAGTCCCTTTTCCCTGATGGATGCTAATGTGTTTCCCAGCTCAGCCTTTATTTCCCTGTCGCCGCCGAGTATCTTTCCGCCGATAACCAGCGCGGGCAACTTGTTGTTCCTGTCATCCAGGCTGTCCTCAAGCGCAATCAGTTTCTCGTAATTTTCTTTTTTATCAACCAAAAAGTGCTTGATTTTAATCGCAAGGTTGTGTTCCTTTGCAAGCTTTGGTATGAAGTCCTCTTTCAGCTTCCTGCATGTTGCGCAGCCGGGAGAGGAGAACATCGATATTTGGATCCTGCCTTCAACACTGCCTTGAGAAAGAACTTTTTTTACCGGGACTTTTTCGTCCGCGGGTTTGCCGGCAACGTCTGCCTCGGCAATGAATGTTAAGTAAGGGAATTCAGGGTCATTGGTGTCAAAATATATATATTCGGTTAACTTCCCCTGCTTTCCTTTCGTGTTAAAGATAATCGTCAGGGTTTTTTCTCTACCCGGAGCGATTTTCCCGATAGTTTTGTCAAAAGTTATACAGCTGCACCCGGACCTCAGGTTTACTTCCAGCACCTGGCTGCCGGGGTTGGAGATGGTTATTTTTTCCTTGAGGAGCTTTCCCTCCGCGACCCGGCCGGCTTCCCAGGATACCCGCGAAAGCCTTATGGACGGCTGGGCAAGGGAACTTGCAGCAAACAGCAATAAACACAACGTGAGGATCGTTTTCCTCATTTTGAAAGCGCTTTCCCGGCCTGTTCCTTTACTTCTTTATTGTAACGGTTAATGAGTTCCCTTATCGCCGCATTGTCTTTTATGTTTTTGGTGAGCAGGGTGAAATCGCTGCCATAAGAGGTTCTCTTTCCGTAATCGTCATAATTAAGTACGAGTTTTCCCAGTCTCTGGCCGTTTTCTCCCGCCTGGACTATTATAGTATTATTAATTTCCCGGGGTGTTTCTATGAGGGTCTGGGAATGACCGCCTATAATTGCGTCTATGCCCGAGACTTGCTTTGCGATATTTTTGTCCGTATCAAAACCCGAATGTGATAACAGCACCACGATATCGACTTTTTTCTCTTCGCGCAGCAGCTTGACGTAAGTTTTTATGGTTTCCGTGGAATTCTTGATTTTAAGTTCTTTTGGCGGCGGCATGAAGGAATACACGCTGGATGCGTTAAGAATGCTTATTATGCCAACCTTGTACTTGCCGACTTTCGTTATTATGTAAGGCCTGGTAAGGTTCCAGCAGAGTTTGTCATCGCACATCTGGATGTTGGTGCACAAAAAAGGCAGGTCGCCGCAGGTCTTTTTCTCGATTAGATTGTTGAACCAGCCCGGGCCGTTTATAAACTCCTGGTCGCCCACGCCGAGAGCGTCGTAATCCATCAGGGCGAGCATTTTGAATATATATTTCCCGCGCAGCTTGTTTGGATACGGAGAAAGGTGGTCACCGGAATCTACGAGCAGAACGTCCGTATTTCTGCGGATTTTATTTATGGTGGTTGCCCTTCTCACGAGTCCCCCGAACGGGTTTTCGGGACAGTCGCAGGATTCAAAGTACCCGTTGGTGCTGTTGGAATAAAGTATCGTGATGTTGTTCGGATATTCTTTAACGACCTTTTCCTTGCGAAGGTTTTCAATCAGGTTAGTAAGGGTTGTCTCGAATTTTTTTTCTTCCCCCTCCTTGAACCCGGAAAAGATTTTCTTGATTACTTTGTTTTTGCTGATAACGAATAATTTCGGCACCTTTGCCCTGCCGTAGGATACTACCCCGTATTTTTCACCGGCGTAAAGCCCCTCGCGATCAACAAGCACGGGGATTATGACGTTGTGCTTCTTGATGTACGGGTCAATAGCTTTTTTACCGGTGGTGTCAAGGCCCACGAGGCGTATTTTCACTTTCCTGGTATTCCGGTATTTTTTATAAAGCGCAGTAATGTGGGGAAGCTCTCTGAGGCACGGTTTACAGTTGGTATCGAAAAAGCTCAGAACAACAATACTTCTCTCCATCCCCGGCCCGACCAGCGTCTTAAGGGTTTCCTTTTTGCCGTCCGTTCGTGTCATTGAAAAATTCGGGGCGCTGTCCCCGGGTTCAAGATTGGCGGAAACGCTGTTGCCTGAAAAGCCAAGCGAAAGAAAACAAACAGTTAAAAATAATTTAAAAGATAATTTCATGAAACTTTCCTTTCTATAATAGGACTACTCCGCGCTGACGGTATCAACTATTGTCGGGGTTACGGATTCTGCCAGGGCCTCAAAGCTCCTGGTTTTTGCCTGGGCGAACGAAATGCCGGCTTTTGGGATACTTTTTGAAATCGTTGTCAGGACCTGATGATTTTTTATATCGACGACACGGGCGTCAATGATTCCAAGGACGGATTGCATCGTGTAGATCTTTCCGTTATCGGCTGCTTCGGTCTGGCCTATTACGGCAGTAGATATTTTTTCTTCGGATAATTTTGTATAGAAATCTGGATTATCAAAATTCTTATAGCTTAAATCGGAAGTTAAGGACTTGGGGATGACAACGCTTATCCCGTTGTTCGTAAGGGCCCGGGTTATCATGCTTTCCATTTCCTTGTTCCGGCCCCCGTTCTTTTCCCATATGATGACGCAGACTTTCGAGGTTCCGTACTGCGAAGACTTGAGGGTCACTATGATGCTTTTCATCTTCACCGTATCTACCACGGCGTCCTTTTCCTCGTTTGATAAGGCAGTGTCCATCAGTGGGAAAATGAACTGCCCGGGTTCAACGGTGAATTTTATTTTGGCAAGTCCCCCGGTGAACTTCATCTTCTGGATTTTACAGTTGCCGATACCGTCAAGGCCGGTTGAGACCAGCCTATCAACCTCTCCTTCACCCATAAGTATTTCCGAGCTGACGTTGACCCGGGATACCGGGGAGCTGCCGTCCGCTGTTTCGTGGGTTACCTTGAAGGATATTTCCTTTCTTGCTTTTGAGGGGACTTCCTTGATAATGATGTTTTCCGCTATGTTCTTAACGGAAGTTAATCCTTCGTTAAAGAGCGGGACGCCCGACTGGGAGGACAGCGTTTTAATAATATCCGCATACTTGTTGTAGGTGTCCATAACCCTGCCTTTTAGAAGCAATTCTTCTCCTTCTTCCTTATATCCTCTTGCCAGCCTCTGGTTTTCCCTGTCCTTTTCCTCTTTTTTCCTGCGTTCAGCCTTGATTTCCTTTTTTGAGTATTTAAGGAGCAGGTACACGTCGTAATATATTTCTTCCACACTTCTGGTAATGTTGTTTTCAGTTACCTTTTTAGTATCCCTGTACTTCTCAAAATAAATTTCCTTTACACGCTGGCCCTTAAGTTCCACTTGCCCGGTTTCGTTAATCTTATCCATGTAGGTGCTGAGGTCCTGGTCGCCTTTTATAAGGGTGGTTATTTCGGTCTGCAGGGTGAAAGTAAAACCGATGTGTTTCATGACCTCGGTCATTGCCTGATTGAGCGCGGAGCTGACGCCTTTTTCGTATGAAGCGGCTTTTGACTTGCTTCCCAGAAAATAGAGGTTCTTTGAATCCTCGGGTAAAGTTATAATCCATTTTGGCCTTTTCCTGCTTGATTTCTCAAGGAGTTTTACTTTAGCGGAAGCGCAGGATAGAACGAGGGTCGATATTATCGCTGTTACGAATATTTTCCTTAACATATAATTTCCTCCTGAAAAAATATAAATAGATAATCTTACAAACGCCAGGTTCAATACAAATTTATCCATAAAGATATTAAACCTGGTGCTTATAAGTATAAGTCGCCGGGCAGGCATTTAAGCCTGCCCGGATTTAAACTGATGTCGTTACAAACTGGTTAGAACGTATTATTCTGCAGCAAGTCTCTTCATCAGGCTCTCTGCGATGTCTTCTGCTTTCTTGTCCTTTGCTTTCTTAGCTTTTTCGGCAAGGCCGTTAAGAGCAACGTCGCGCGCCTTTTTATAATCGGCTACGCTCAGCTTAACAAGGGCAAAACAGTTGTAAAGCATCTTGACTTCGTCGGCGCTGATTTTTTTCTGCACCTTCTGCCAGTAATACTCTTCAACCTGTAACCCCTGGAGGCTGGGAAGGTTGCCCATGATACCGATTGCGTCGCGGGTGAAATCGCCGAGGTCGTCCTCGTTGATATTACTGCCCTGTATTGAATCCGCAAATTCGGTGGTTACCTTCTGGTTTATCCCTTCAGCAACGTTTTTCGTTGCTTCTGCTTTTGCCTGTCTTTGACCAAGGTCCTTGTTCTGCACGCTTGATTTGATACCCGTGAAATAGAGGTATCCCTTCTGTTCAACGTAGATATTCTGGGTCCACGTGGGCGCGACTTTCTTGTAACCCGGAGACCAATCAATGATTTTCTCTGAACCTATCGGGGCGCCTGCGCAGCCAAGGATCATGTTAAAACCAAAAACAACTGCCACTGCGAGTAAAATATATTTCTTCATTGCTTCCTCCCGTTTGGATTTAACTTCTGATTTGTCTTGAATTAGTTGGTTTTACCACCTCCTTTTCATTAAGTATTTTTATTGAATTATTGATATCAAGCCTGTAGTAGTGTTTCCGTTTTCATTTTTATTAAGATCAATTTTACATTCAATGCCTTTCCTGCTGAAAGAAAGGGTTGTTTTTTCCGTTCCTTCTTTATAGTCAGAGGAGTAAAGCTTATAGCCTGTTTCCACGAGTCTTGTTTTATAAAATATAACAACATTCTTAAGCGTAGCTTTCACCGCGAATTTATGTCCCATGTAATTATCGCCCATTTTTATTCCCAGCATCTCCATTCCGGGGTAGACGGGAACTTCTCCCCCGCCGTCAAAAACACCTTCCGATTCGGGAACCGGTTCTTCTTTGGGTTCATCTGCCGATTCAACAGGCTTTTGCGCTGTTTCTGCGTTTTCTCCACGAGAAACAACAGATCCCATTGCCTTCATTGCTGATTCAATTTCATTCTTGACTGATTTCACAAGGGTATTTTCCGTTGCGATAATCATAGGTATCACAGTGGATATAATAACAAAATGGACCAGCAATGCCGATACCAAAGCGCCGGACAGCATTGAAACAAACAACCCCAGCTTTGCGCCGTAAGGTTCTCCCCGGTTGATTTTTTTTGCGGTGACAAAAGCGCTGAATATTCCATACAAGTACGGAATAGTCAACCAGGAAAAAAGAAGAATCGCGTTCCACTGCATCACAAAACCTGTATGTATAAATACTAGCTTCAGGACAATAGATACAAAAATACAAGAAAAAAGGAAAACCACAATCCCATGCAGTATCAGTCCCGTATATATAAATCCCAAACCCGGAACGAGTAATCCAAGAAGAGCGGCCAGAACAGGACTTTTCTTCCCGGAAGAAGGTTTTCCCTTTACGGGAGCCTTTACAGGAACTGCTGCTGCAACTGCAGTATTTTCCGAGCCACGGGGTTCAGGACCGACTTCGCTGGCTTTCGTAGCCTTAGCGTTGGCATTTATTGCCTCCGGCATCTTATTAGAATCCCCGGATCCGGATTCGATAGATGTTTTTGTTGAAATATCTTTTTGTTTTTTATTATCGAACAATTTCGCCTCTCTATTATAATATTAAAGTTACTATATATTCATATAAATGTCAAATTATTTTTTTGTGATTTTAGTAATAATATAATATTTAGATATTACTTATATATATTCTTATATGTCTAGCTACTTTTTTTCTCCTTTTGTCATAATTCCCATTATCCTGTTCAAGTCTTCGAAGGAATACCAGAATACTTCTATTTTACCTTTTTTTCCTTTTTGCTTAATCTGGACTTTGGTGCCAAGCGCTGTGCGCAGGTTCTCTTCCGAATCAAGAATTTCAGCGGATTTCTCTTTTTTCTTTTTCTTCCCGGAGCTTTTCGTTTTTGTTCCGGCTATTATTTCTTCAACTTCACGGACGGTTAGTTTTTCCCGCATGATTTTTTCAAGGAGTTTCGATTGTGATTTGCTGTTTTTAATTGAAGCAATGGACCGGGCGTGACCGGCTGAAATAAGGTTGCCGGAAAGGGCTTGTTTTATTTCTTCGGGGAGTTTAAGCAGGCGGAGAGTGTTGGCTATCACGGGTCTATTTTTATGCAGTTTTTCAGCAACCTGTTCCTGGGTAAGGCTGAACGTTTTCATCAGTTTCTCGTATGCCTCGGCTTCTTCAAGAATGTTGAGGTTTTCCCTCTGGAGATTTTCTATAAGGGAAAGCTCAAACATGTCTTCATCCGATGATTTTTTTATAATTGCCGGTATCTCTTTCATGTCGGCGGCTTTTGCCGCCCTTAAACGCCTTTCACCCGCAATTAAACGGAATTTTTCGCCTTCGGGCGAGACCAGGATAGGCTGAAGCAGGCCTTTCTTTTTTATGGAGGCGGCAAGTTCGATTATTTTTTCCTGGTTGAAGTCTTTTCTTGCCTGGTATTTGTTTACTTTTATTTTATTGATACTGATCCGGCATATTGATTCCGTTGAAGTTTCTGCCGCGGGTAATAGTGCGGCAAATCCCTTGCCCAGTGCTTTTCGCATATATTACTCCCTTCCTGGTGTGGTGTCTCTACTGTTTAATAACTCTTACTTTTATGACCCTTCTTCTGTTGGCTTCTTCTATAATAAACTTTATATTTTTGAAACTCACTTTTTCGCCTTTTTTTGGGATTTTACCGAAGAGGTCAACGACCAGTCCGCCGATGGAGTCAAAATTATTTGATGGGAGGTCCACTCCGAATTCCTTACCCACCAGGTCAAGGTTTTCCTTGGCAAGAACGACGAAGGAACCGTCTTCGGAACGCTGGAGGCTTTCCTCGTCTAAATCATATTCATCACGGATTTCACCGGTTATTTCTTCAAGCAGGTCTTCCATCGTGATAAGTCCGGAAGTTACCCCGTATTCATCCACCACTATGGCAATGTGCATCTTGCCTTTCTTAAATTCAGTAAGCAAGTCCAGGATTCCTTTTGTTTCAGGAATGAACAGGCATTGGCGCATAAGGCTTTCAATGGACAACAGTTCACCCTTGTTTATTGCGCCAAGCACATCCCTTGCATAAAGTATGCCGACTATGCCGTCAAGGCTGTTGGTATAAACGGGAATGCGCGAATGTCCCGTATCGATAACACTGTTAATGACGTTTTCGGCAGGGGTATTGATGTCTAAGCATTTCATGTCTATTCTGGGGAGCATTACCTCGCGGACAATGGTATCTCCGAGTTCAAGGATCTCCTTTATCATTTTGTTTTCCTCTTTTTCAATAACGCCTTCGTCGGCGCTTATGTCTATCATTGCGCGGATTTCATCTTCGGTAAACAGGGTGATTTCCCTTGAGATTTTTCCGCCGAGGATTCTTATAAATATATTTGCGATGAAAATAAGAACATTTATTGCGGGAGAAAGGATATTTGATAAAACGAGTAGTGGTTTTATGGAAAACAACGCCACCTTACCGGCATTCTGTTTGGCGAAAATTTTGGGAGTGATTTCACCAAAAACGAGTATGATGATGGTTACAAATCCGGCTGTGATTCCCACAAGAAGAGACTGTCTGGCCCCGAAATGTATTGCCAGGTTTATTGCAAGCAGGGTGGCGGTGATGGAAGCGCAGACGTTTACAAAATTATTGCCTATGAGAATTGCCGTGAGCAGCCGGTTGGGGTTTTCCAGCCACATCTTGAGCAGTTCGGTTTTGCCGGTGTTCTTTTTAAGAAGTTCCTTTATGCTGAGTTTACCGAGGGACATTAATGCTGTTTCTATTGATGAAAAAAAACCGGAGAGCGCTACAAAGATTATGAAAAGAAAAAGTTCGATATAAATCAGTATAATTTCCATATTATTTACCGGTAATTGTTAAATCCTTTTTGGTTTTCTTCTGTACCGCAAGCGGGTATTTCATTTTAACATCAACGGGGGGTTGCTTCAATTCAATACCGTTTCTTTTAAGGAATTCTCTTGCAAGGTTCTGATAAGCTTTTGCCCCCTTGGATTCCGGGTCGTAAAATATAACAGGTTTGCCGAACGACGGAGCCTCCGCGAGCCGTACGTTCCGCGGTATGACGGTCTGGTAAACCTTGTCCTTGAAGAACTTGCCTATCTCTTCAACTACCTGGGAGGAAAGGGTCAGCCTTGTATCGTACATCGTCAGTAGAACGCCCTCAATTTCAAGCCCGGGGTTCAAATCCTCCCGGATAAGGTTGATGGTGTTTGTAAGTTCAGAAATGCCTTCGAGCGAGTAAAATTCCGCCTGGAGAGGTATCAGCACGGAATTGGCGGCGGTAAGGGAATTCAGAGTCAATAGACTCAAAGACGGTGGGCAGTCTATTATTATGTACTTATAAGAACCCTGAAAGTTTTTGAAAATTTTCTTTAATCGTGTTTCGCGGGAAATGGTGTTTACCAATTCAACCTCGGCGCCGATGAGGTCCCTGTTTGCGGGAATTATGTCAAGCCAGTCAACGCCCGTCGGTAGAATTGTTTCCTCAATCGTTGCATTGTTTATGAGAATATCATAGCAACTGCGCTTAACGGATGATTTTTCTATCCCGAATCCGCTTGTGCTGTTTGATTGGGGATCCATGTCAACAAGAAGGGTTTCCTTGCCGAAATGGGCAAGGTAGCTTGCCAGGTTCACCGCCGTGGTTGTCTTACCAACGCCGCCTTTCTGATTTGCGATTGCAACGATTTTATTCACAGTAATTAATTTTCCCACCTGTCCGGGGTGGGATAGTCCCCGAATATCTTTCTTGCGTTCTGCAGTCTTTTCTTCTGCGCATTTATTGTTTTTATCAGGACCACGGGCGCCTTGTCAACATTGTTCTGGTATATTTTCAGGATTCTTTCTATCTTCGCCAGGTTCTGCGGTATCCTTATGGAGAATTGCCTTATGTAGTCCTCCCTGGAGTAATTTTTATGCAAAACCGACTTAAAAAGTTTCCGCAGGTCTTTGTATAAGGGAATATGGCCCGAGGGTGTTTTGAGGGCGTCTACGTTATTGTTGACCCTTAGTTCCATCCATTTAAGCCATACGTGCTTGTCCTTTATACCGTTCAAATACTCACCGGAAATGACGTCTTTAAGGAAGTAGTTTACGCCGAAAATGCGCGGGACAACCTTAAGCTTCCTGGCAAAATTCAGGTTGCAGGATATGTACTTTGAAAGCGGTATTGAAAGAAAGTCAAGGTTGGACATCAGGTTGAACTTCCTTACGCCTTCCTGCCCGAGCGTTGCGGAAGTGGTCTCGGACTCAAGCATTGCCCCCTTGGTAATTATGCCGTGTTCCCAGCTGAAGGTTTCCTCGACAGGCACGGTTGTATCGGAGTCCCTGCCGCCGTAAATGACGCCGCTTACCGGCACGCCGCCCGGATTATCGGCATTCTTATCACGATTACTTAAACTGCTTATACTTAGGGTGTAACGGGCATTTTTATGGGAAGCATTGATTACGTTCATGCGCTCGTCGGTTTTACCGATGAACCACTTGCCGGAGTAATTCGCGCCGTTTTTAGGGACGGCCCCGTCCTTGCCAAGCCAGTAGGGTTTATTATTCTTCGTAACGAGAATGTTTGAAAAAATAACTTCTCCGGAAGTGTTGAGAGCCTTATATATGGAGGGATCGTCTTTTGAGTTGACGTTCATGATGATTCCGAATATACCGCATTCGACGTTGGCGGCATGAGCCCTGCCCTTGATGTTTTTGATGTAGGCAATGTCATCGCCCACAATGGTTTCATCCTCGAGCATTGCAGTGGCTGTTTTTCCGCAGGCGCTCGGGAAGGCTCCTGTGAAATAAGTGGTGCGGCCCTTCCTGCCGCGCACGCCCATGATGAACATGTGTTCGGTAAGCCAGTTTTCATGAGACGCCTTGTGTATCGCAAGTCTCATTGCGAGTTTCTTTAATCCGACGGTGTTGCCCGCGTACTGGGTGTTGGTGCTGAAAACGATATTTTCCTGGATATCAATATAAACACGGCGCTTATTGAAGTTCTTGCTGATATTGCTTTCGGTCAGCTCGCCAGCGCTGTGAACAAACCTGAAATAATCGGTACTGCCGCCAAGTTTTTTAAACTGTTCGTAACCGCTTCTCACGAGTATCTTTTCACTGTGGGCGACGTAGCCCGAGTCTGTTATCTGGACGCACGATATTGAGAAAGGCGAATTGAGCGGGGCAAGGCAGAAGAAAAGAACGTACATCTCCTTTCCGAGCATGCTGTTTTTAAGAAGGCTATTTATTTCAGCAAGGCCTTTTTTCTTGTCTGTGATGTTTATGTCCGAGCTCAGCAACGCGCCGGGCGGGAGAAGGTACTTGGTGTTTGCCTTGTCCCTTGCCTGGTCGAAGTAACCGTCAAAATGGACGGTATGGCCCTTCGTTGCAAGTCTTTTTTCCTCCCTGTTCTTCAGTGACTGTTTTCTCAGGTATTCGGTATCCTTTTCTGAATCGGTGCAGATGAACACGTTTTCAGGATTACAGTGAGATACCCACTTATGGATAAAACTGTTAAGAGAGGGGTTCTTTAAGGTAAGCAGTCGGTCATAACCGATTTTTCCGCATTTTTTCTTGAGTAGTTCAACCTGTTTTTTGTTCATGAGTAAACCTTTCCATTATGTTATTGTTTCTTTTTTTCCCTTGATTTATATGGCTTTTTGGGAACCAGAGGATATTTCTTTTTCTTCCATTCCTCAAAGCCGCCCTTCATATTCACGACCTTTTTATAACCCATGTCTAATAATCTACGCACGGCATATTCGGATACAGGGCTTATTGAGCGGGAACAATAGAATATAATTTCTTTATCCCTGGGTAGCCTGTCCGGAAGGTTTTCAGTTATTTTCTTGTAAGGAATATTTATTGCTTTCTTTATATGACGTTTCATGAATTCATCTTCCGAACGTACGTCAATAAGCACCACATTAGTCTTTCTTTTCCTGATTTTTTTGTAAACCTCATCAACCTCAATTATTGCAACGGATTCCTTTTTTTTGCACCCACAATCCTTCTTTCCCTGTCTCTTGGGGTTATCGGCGTAACGCGCAGGGGTAGAGGTGGAGCGTTTAGGAATATGACGTGAAAGCTTTTTCTGTATATCGTGGGGTTTCCTTATCTTTACATTGTCTGAAACGTTTAAGTCGGAGGATTTGTCATTGCTTACTAAAATAGCGCCCTTTCCACCGTCTATGAGAGACTTATCGGTATTCGTATTAGTCAGTTCAATTTTACTGTTCTTTGAGATATAGATTCCTTTAACGGTTGAATTATAGAATGTTGCAGTTGAAGACTTGAGGCATTTCAGGGCAAAGGATTTTCCCGAGATTTTAGAGTTAAAAACAGTCGGGTTGGATTTCTTGCATGAAATACCGTATTTTTTAAGACTCGTAATACTGCAGTTGGTAATATTGTAAGATGAACTGTTGTTAAGTTCAATTGCATTGCCGTTACCTGTAACGCTGCAGTCGGAAAGATAGGAGAAATAGGAAATCTTTATACAGGAAACAACAGTGGTTTTTGAGGATTTACCTGTATTTTCAATGGTAAGATTTATTATTCCGGAATTATCGGAAACGTTAACAACGGTTTTCCCCACCCCGGTAATTTTACAGGAATCCTTGTCGGCGCCGACAAGGTCCACGTAGTCAATACATTTTAAGGATTTTTTGCCGATATCATAATTGCCGGGAAGTATAATAACCGCCCCCCTTGTATCTTCGGAGCAGTTTTTAAAACTGTTTATAGCTTCTTGTATGCACCTTGCGCCGTAAGCGTCAACGGTAAAGTCCGCCTTGCCGGTTCCTGAAACCGTCACAAATTGCGCATAAGCGCTTTCTCCGGGGAACTGAGTCCAGTTCGTACAGGGACTATTAAGAGATTTTCTTAGTTTCAGAAGAGTGGTATCATAGAAAATCATACCGGCTCCGCATTCTTCAGGCGCGGGCGGTTTTGGTAATTTACCAAGCCAGATGTTTCCCGGCTCTTCCGAGAGAACGTATCCGGGCAGGATAATTAAGGTTAATATGATTAATAGAGCAGTAAACCGCTTATACTGTAAGTACATAATGTGTCTCCAAAATAATTAAGTAAACGGCATTCTATATATTTTCTTTATAAATGTCAATACTTTTATAATATTAAAATGTTTCACGTGAAACAATCGCTGGTTTTTGTGCTTTGTAACATAAATTCCCGATATTTTTGCTATGGGATTTTGAGCAGCACCGAAGTAACGAGAGGCTTGTGTTGGGTAACATAAATAGCTTAACAATGACTGAGGTTATTTTGCCTGAATTCAAGGAGTGAAGAGCGCTGCATACTCGTTGCGGTCTGTTAGCGATGAACAACGCAGAATTAAGGCAAAAGGACTCAGTCCAAAGGGAACATCCATCTTTGGGCCATTCCTGCGCCGCTCTTCGTTTACATGTATTCAACATTGTTCGATCGCCGCTCCTTGTACTGGCCTCAAATTTAGACATTCCATTGTCAAGATATTTATGTTACCCAACACTTACATACCGGGAGTATGTAAGCCGAGCGTTGCAAAGGCATAGGCCAAAAGCCCGAAGCCCTTTGGGAGGCTTAGTGCCTGGTTACATAAGTTGTTTAACAAGGCACTTATGGGCAACTTATTCGTTGTTTCGTCGGTTACAATGCCAACGCATTGCGCCCTTCTCACGCCTTGAATTTGCCGTAGACTATAGCCTCAAAAATAACGGGAATTTATGTTACAGAACACTACCAGATCCCCGGTATTTTTTTATTGCAGAACCCGGTTTTCCCTTCGGGAATCCTGCAATTCCTGAAGCAAAGACCGCAGGTTAGCGTATTGGCGGGAAGCGTTTTATAATAACTTGCTTCATGAAGTGATTTTGTGTCGCAAGAAGCGATTTTATTTGATTTTAATAAGAAATATGCCGCGCTGATGAAAACAAGCAGTGAAATAAGAGAAAAAGCATACCATTTGAAGTGTGTTCTATTCATTTAAAAATGTTTCACGTGAAACAATTGTATCTCCGCCTGCGCTAGCCCCTGTTACTCAGTTTTTCGAGATATATCAGAAGAATTCCTATATCAGCGGGTGTAACCCCCGATATCCTGGAAGCCTGCCCTATTGATACGGGTTTTATCAGAATGAGTTTTTGCCTTGATTCCGTTAATAGTCCCTTTAGCCTTGTATAATCCATATTATCCGGGATTCTTTTCCTTTCCATATTCCTGAACCTGGATATGTCTGAATTCTGACGTTTTATATAACCGGCATACTTGATTTCTATAAAAGCTTCATGGCTTATTCTCTCCGGGCTTACTATGTAAGTGTTTTCAGCTATCTTTCTTTTTGGTCTTACACCTGTCCTTTTCTTCCCGGTTTTACCTGCGCCCGTTCTTCCCGCGGAAAGTTTCCCCTGCCTTATTAAAGTGGCAAACGGGATTTTTTCCTTCAAGTCAATTTCTTTTTCAAGCCGTGTTATTTCTTTGGCGACTTTATCCCTGTAAGCAAGAAAAAGTTTGTAGTTCTTACTTGAAATCAACCCGTACTTACGGCCGTACTTCATAAGGCGCATATCGGCGTTATCGGTTCTCAGAATAAGACGGTATTCGGCCCGCGAGGTGAACATCCGGTAGGGGTCAAGAACGCCCTTTGTTACGAGGTCGTCAATCAGGACGCCTATATATGCTTCAGAGCGGTCAAGAATAAAGGGTTCCCTGCTTTCCAGTTTCAGGCAGGCGTTTATTCCGGCCATAATACCCTGTCCTCCCGCCTCTTCGTATCCTGAGGTGCCGTTTATCTGCCCCGCAAACCACAGGTTCCCTATCAGTTTTGTTTCCAGGGTTGGTTTTAGCTGTGTCGGGGGGCAGTAATCGTACTCTATGGCGTAACCAGGGCGCATTAGCTCGGCTTTTTCCATTCCCCTGATACTGTGGAGTATTTTTATCTGTACGTCAACGGGAAGGCTCGTTGCCAGCCCGTTACAGTATATTTCTTCGGTAGTGTGCCCCTCCGGTTCCAGGAAAATCTGGTGACGGAGCTTATCGGGGAATTTCTTGATTTTATCTTCGATAGAGGGGCAGTAGCGCGGCCCTATTCCGGAAATCTGTCCCGAGAAAAGCGGCGCCCTGTGGAAATTTGATGCAATGATTTTATGTGTTTTAATGTTAGTGTAAGCTAACCAGCAGGAAAGCTGTTTCTGCTTTATTTGGCGGGTAAAATGGGAAAAAGGCGACGGGTTACTGTCCGGCGGCTGTTCGGTCAGTTTTGAGTAATCAAGGCTTCTTGCATTAACCCTCGGCGGAGTCCCGGTTTTAAGCCTTTTTATCTCGAAACCAAGTTTTAAAAGTGAATCCGACAGATGATTTGCCGGGAATTCACCGCCCCTTCCCGCCTTGAAGATGCTCTCTCCTATATGAATAACACCCTTCAGAAAAGTTCCGGTAGTGACGATAACGGTTTTTGCGGAGTACTTCATGCCGGGGTTGGTGATAATTCCGCATGCATTACCATTCTTCACGACGATTTCGACTGCTTCACCCTGCTTAAGGTCAAGGTTTTTCTGCGCCTCCAGGGTATGCTTCATCGTAAATTGATACAGCTTCTTATCGCACTGCGCCCTTGGGGACCTGACTGCGGGCCCTTTACTCATATTGAGCATTCTGAACTGAATACCCGTATCGTCGGTATTTCTTGCCATTTCGCCGCCCAGGGCGTCGATTTCCCGGACGATCTGCCCCTTGGCGACGCCGCCGATACAGGTGTTACAGGACAACTGCGCAACGGTATCGAGATTAATTGAGAGAAGCAGTACGGAAGAGCCCATTCTTGCAGCCGCAAGCGCCGCTTCGCAGCCGGCATGGCCAGCGCCAATCACGATAACATCATATTTTTTTGGATAAGTATAGGTATTCTTCAAGTTATCACCGCTTAATCATACGCTCATTCTTTAATCATTTTGTCGTCAAAAATACCCGGCGTTAGCCGGGCATCATCGGTTACAATGTTTTTTTGTCCTTGTTATTATTATTATGTTGTAAACTAAAATGAATATTGCTCAATTTTTCTTCAGTAATTTCAATTCCATCTCAACCTTCTGGTCTGTATCAAGGCTGCTCGTTCCCGTTTGAGCCGTTGTGTTTATTTTGCTTGAAAGGTCCATGGTTATTATTGATAACGTTACCCTGCTTTTCGCGTAATCATAATAGATTTTTCCGCTTCCCGAGCCGGTGAGATTCACCTCAATCACAAAATCTTCCTTTTCCTTTCGGACGGGTATTGTTTCCGTCTGCGTTTCGAACTTCATTCCGACGACGGCGCAGTTGCATTTATCAATTCTTTCAAATCCGTCAAGCGAGTACTTCATTTTCATGCTGGTCTTGACTATGCTGTTTTTTATCGGGAGTTTTGAAATTATTTCATTATCCCAGGAGTCCCCGACTTTTATTTTCTTTTCCGGGAAGACAGGCCTTGTCTGCAGAAACAGATTATCGAGTTTAAGGTTCCTCAGGGTAGGCGCAAGAATATCAAGTCCCTTCGTATCGATAACCGTGCCGTCCTTTGATACCGTTGTGGTGAAACTTTTACCCTTTAATTCTAAATCCATGTCAATGGGCGTCCTTATACCCATTAATTCCTGCTCGAGGGTAAAATCATTATAAGTTACCGTCTCGGTGATAGAACCGTTCTTATTGACTGCATCAACTACGTTCGTGAACACGAAGTTCAGGTAGTTCGTGTAGTTGGGCGTATGAAGGTTCAATAATTTCAGATTAATATTTTTGAGGACTAAAACTGATTTTACCTTCAACTCATAAGTGGAAGTACTGCCCTGCTGTGGAGCGTAAGTTAACTTAATCTTCGACGGGAACTTTGCCGATACTGAGGTTAACAGTACTAACATTATTACTATAAGTTTTTTCATAAGAACAAAATACCATAAAACCTATCTTTTTGCAAGCAATATTTTATAAAATATTATCAGGACAGTTGTTTGGTTTACCGGAGGTATTCTTTTCAGCAGTAATTATTTTAAAGAATATGCTTAACAAACAGGAATACTTATGTTATAATAATGGAAGTTGATAGCAGAAAACTAAGCCACAGGGATGACAATGTTAACAAATAGCCTTATATTCATTGCACATTACGTAATATACAGATGACTTAATTCTTTGCCGGAGGTTAAAAAATGACTGAGAAAATATTGATTATCTCAATGTTAATCCTGATAACGCACCCCGGACACGGGGCCGGGGATTATGAAATTGAGTTGTTCCCGCCTCTTCCCAATTATACCGGCGGAGATACGTCAAGTGACCCGGATTATCCGGGTTATGAAATCTACAACTTTCATCCGGATTATTTTTTTGATCGTTATAACCGTTTAAAATGTGGTAATACTATCAATTTATTGGGAGCAAAAATCAAGGATGTGGATAATGCTCTGATTTTAAGTGGTTTCCTTGAACTGGAGGGTATATATGAATTATGGCGGGGAAACTTTGGCATTAAATTATTTAGTAAATTCAATTTAACCGGGAACGATAAGAATCTCCTGGTAACAAACATAGGGCTATCGCATGAAAGCCAGCATTATTCGGGTACAAGAGGTTCTACAATGGCCACTGCGTATTATCCAATAGAGGCAGGGGATTCCATAATGGAGGAGAGAAACAACATGAATTATTTTAGCATCGGCACACGCTATTCTCATTCTTTCCTGAATAATTCGAATTTCCTGTTTTCTCTGGGAGGAAAGTTTTTCATCGACGAAGAACTCCCCCCTAATTACGAGCCTTTTATCAGGGAATACAGGGCGGGATTCAACACAGAGATAATATATGAGTTCCCAACGACAAAAAACAACATGAAATACTTCTTCGGGATATATTATGAATACATTTCAAACGATATTGTACAAACTTATGAATATTATGATCCCTCAATAAACGATGGAAAATCACTTTTGTCAATTGACTTCAACAAAACCCCCGTAACATACTTCATAGCAAGATTGGGGACTAATTTCATAAAAGAATATATGATTATCCAGCCTTATGTAATATTTTCAGCTTCCAACGGAAGAGGCATGTTGTTCATGCTGAGGGACACATCAATCAATATCGGCATCCGTTTAATTCCCAGGTAGAGTTCTCGCCTCAAACCGCAACAGCCCGAGCATAACGAAGATAACATCCGCAATAAACGTTTTCGAAAACAACAGTAATTCCTAACAGTAGAGGAATGTGTTCGTTGTCGACGATATACGCTATTTTTTTCTTGACATTATAAAGTCTATTTGCTATACTATAAATTAAGCAAGAAAAGTGGCAAGTAAGCTTTTCTTGTTTTTTTTGTCCTAAAAAGACCTACGCTCTCTTTCCCCCGCACTTCTTTTACAAACCGCAACTTCTAAATACAATAAAGGCTTATCCCGGGAAGAAACCGCAGTAATAAAATCAGCAGTCCGCGAATCCGGCAGGGACAGGGAAATAGAAAGATAAATATAGCTTGACAATATATCATATTTGATATATACTATTAGTGAAAGATAAATAATGTACAAAACAAGTTTTTACAAAACAAAAAGAGGAGAATATCCAGTAAGGGATTTTATAGAACAACTGGATAAAAAAAGCCAAGCAAAGGTTTATCGGTATTTGGTATTACTACAAGAACATGGGATAGCGTTAACGCGTCCCTATACCGGTCATGTAAAAGGCAAACTTAGAGAGCTTAGAGTCAACGTATCAGCAGGTAATGTCAGAATCTTTTATTTTTTCTTTTTGAAAAACAATATTGTTTTACTACATGCTTTTAAAAAGAAATCCCAAGCATTGCCAAAACGGGATATAGAAAAAGCGGAAAGAAATATGATTGATTTTATATCACGATATGAAAAGGAGAAATTAAAATGAGCAAACCCTTTTTAACCCTAAATGATGTTTTAAAAAAGAAATTAAAAGACAAGGAATTTAGAAAGTACTATGAGGAAGAAGGAAGAAAGCTTCAATTAGGTTTAAAAATAGCAGATTTAAGAAGGAAAAGAGGTTTAACTCAAAAACAGTTGGCAGAAAAGATTCATACAAGCCAAGCAGCAATTGCCAGGATTGAAAGAGGCGATTACTTAGGATATAGTCTTAGGACTTTAGAGAAGGTAGCTTTAATAACAGGAACCAGACTCGAGGTTAATTTTAAGAAATCTGCTTAAACTCAATATTCATTCTTTTCGTCCCAGAAGGACTTTGCCTCATGTATGTAAAATGTCATCCAATTTTGACACACGATTGTCATCGAATTATGATACATTTCAGTAGGATTACACCATAATGTTCCGGTTTTCGGTTACAATTATAGTTAAATTTGTAGTACTTTTCGATTGCATTTTAAAATTCCTCCCTTTCTGCGCAAAATCCTTGACTTCCGTCTAAAAACATGCTATATTTCACTATAATAGAAAGTAGAAAAATATGAAAAAGAAAAAAACATATTGGAAACCAAAATATAGCATAAACTCCAGAATAGCAAAAGCCCTGATGGAGATAGAAGCAGTAAAAACCATCATTGAAAACACACCACTGTCTCTGGCAGTGGAAGCAGAGATGATTCACAAAGCCCGGGTAAGGTCAACACATTATTCAACACGAATAGAAGGTAACCGGTTGACGCTAAAAGAAGCAGAACAGGTCATAGAAAAGAAAAAAACGCATTTTCACGGCAGGCAGAGGGATGTGAGCGAAGTTCAAAACTACTGGGCAGCACTGCTTAAGGTAGAAGACTGGGCAGCAAAGAAGACAGACCTAACAGAAAACTTGATAAAAAGATTACATGCTATCGTAGAAAAGGGCAAAAGAGCTAAGCCGTCACCATATCGAACCGAGCAAAATGTAATAAGAGATTCAGGCTCGGGAGGTATTGTTTATATGCCGCCTGAAGCAAAAGATGTACCAAAACTAATGAAAGAAATTATCAGATGGGCACATAAAGCGCAAAAAGAGAATATACCCATTCCCATAATAGCTTCTCTGGTACATTACCAGTTTGTAACAATACATCCGTATTATGACGGTAATGGACGTACAGCACGCCTTCTGGCGACTTTTA
>JAUXDE010000145.1 GCA_030618495.1 Clostridia bacterium | reverse complement strand
TAAAAGATAGAGGGGCATATCTGAACCTTATGGCATTCTCGCCCCTCCCCAGGTTTACTGACCTCATTAGGTAGTTTACCCTGCGCGCTTCTTCTCTCTTACCGTTTACCCATGCCTTCCAGCCCGGATACCACGTGTCGGAAAGAACCAGCCAGCCGGGTTTTTCAAGAACCGCGTTGATTTCAACTTTATCCGGCGAATAAGAATTTATTCTGCAGTTGTATGCCTGTTTTTCTCCGGAAATAATTTCTTCAATATCCCCGTATGCTCCCTTTTCAAACACCGCTTCATTCCCCGGCACAAAGATATCGGTTTTCATGTAATCCAGCATTTTTTTTCCTTCCATGAACCTGCCCTTATTCACAATCCACACCCTGGGAAGGCAGTTCATGTTCCGGTATATTTTTATTCTCCCGCCCCTTGCCAACCTGTAAGCGTCTCCCTTTATTTTATCCCTGCTTATAATATGTTTCACGCCCAAAAGACTGAGCAGGTTTTTTGCCTCTTCCGGGGAAGAGGAGGATTCCACGGCATCAAGGAAATCATCATACCATTTTACCCGCACATCCTGCCCCCCCGCATTAAAAAGGTGAAAAGGCATATTGATGTTGCTGTACAGGTTATCCTTCATCTCACTCCAGGCGCCATAGAATGAACTGCTTCCGGCAGACCTGTCGTTTTCTGTTGCGGGTGTCAGCATGAAACGGCTATCCCCGCTGTTTCTAACCAGGAAACCGGTTTTATCCCCCTTGTCCTTAAATATCCCTTTGTCTAAAACGGGGTTTAATTTGTTTCCAAATAAAAATAAATCAACGATAATTAACAGAACTATTACCAGGGATATTTTCCTGATATTTTTCACTTCAATCAGATAATCCAGTCCCAACGATACAGCCACGGCTAAAATGAATACCGCAAGAAACATTATTGATGAAGGATAACGAAATATATTAAAGAAGGGAATATACCTGTGCATTAAATAATATAACGGGTTGTGCTCCCCAAAAGCAAAAAACAACACCAGCGCAAGAAATCCTCCCATGAACCAAACCAGTTTCCTTTTCTTTGAAAAAAAACTGAATATAAATAAAATCAACGGAATAATTCCAACGTAAAAACATTTCTGCCAGAAATCACCGGTGTTCTGAAAGTTGCTGATAACAGTTTTTTCGGAAAGAAAAGGCAGAAATAAATTAACCAGTTCCCCGGGGCGCAGAGACCATGTCGTTGCTACTTTATAATCAATACCTTCTCCCCGTATGGAATTTCTTATGAATTCAAAAGACGGTAAAAACTGAATCATTGATATGCCGGCGGCGATAACCGCCGCAATTGCCAGTTTAGGCGGCAAAAAACCTGTTTTGCCCCGCGAAAAATCAATATGCAAAACGGCATCGGCGAGAAGATAAACAACAATGAAAAGAATAGTGTACACTAATATCTGTGTATGCCCTGCCAGAAACTGCAACGCTGCCGCAATGCCAAGCGCGACCGGCAGAAACCCGGGTTGAAAGGCGTCCCGGCTGCCCGGGCCTTCCCGCATTTTTCTTGTCATGAGGAATAACAGGGGCAGCCATATTATTGACCCCAGTATGCTTAAAAACTGTATCCTCGCAACCATGTAGCCGTTAAGCATGAACACCGCCGCTCCCGCAAACGCGCTCATGCGCTTCATCCCGAATCCCGCAAGCAGTAAATACATGAAAAGCCCCGCCAGGAAAAAATGAACCGTCACGAAGCACTTCATGGCGGCAGGGAACGGGAAAAGATAGAAAAATATCGTAAACGGATAGAATATCGCCGACTGCATGTTGGCAAGGAAGGGCATCCCGGAATATATGTACGGGTTCCACAGGGGAATATCCCCCTTCTGTACGGTTTCGGCGGCATAAGCGCGGAACGGGTGGAACTGAAACATTATGTCCTGGACAAAAAAAGAGGAATCCGTAAATAATATCTTATGAAAAAAAAGCGTCAGTATTACTAAAAGAGCGATTATAACGATTATAAATGTTTTATTTTTCAACTTTTATTCTTGTCTCCGTAATCATTTTCATGTTCTTCGCGTATATCCTGTTTGAAGGGTCAAGTTCGATGGCTTTTGATATATGCATTTCAGCCAGCAAATACGACTTCCGGGCAAAATATATGCCTGCAATGTTATTGTATACTTCAGCATAATCCGGGTTTATATCCAGCGCTCTCTTGTAATATACGATTGCCTGGTCAGGGTTCTTCCTGCTCATCCAGTATTTCCCGAAACTGTTGTATACCAGGGCATAATCAAAATCAACCAGTATATCATCATATTTTGAATTCATGCGCCTGAGGCGGGGAATGATGTGTTTCAATCTCAATATTTTATCATACTGCTGTTTTGCCTTTTCTTTATCATCCAGGCTCCAGTAACACTCTCCCATCTGGTAAAGCGCGCGGACGTAGTAAGGCTCAACGAGTACGGTCCGGGTATACCCCTTAAGCGCCTTATTGAATTCACCCTGGTTAAAATAACATGAAGCCAGCTTAAAAAGGGCGGAAGGGTTACGAGAATCATATTTTACAGCCAGTCTGAACTCTCTCAGGGCATTTATCAAATCCCGAGGCTCTCCGTTATAATAAAAATCCCCCATGGTCTGACGGTAATACGGCTCCCGGGGATGCAGGGAAACCATTTTTTTATACGCTGATAACTTTTCTTCCCCTGCCGGGGCTTTATCCCCGAGCAGTCTATGGAACTCCGCGTTCAACGGGGCAAAACTGACTGCTTTGACGGCGCCGGCGTGATTCTTTTTCCCTGAAAAATAATGGGCGGTAAAATTACCTATAACAATGAACAACATAACCGAAAACGCCAGGGGAAACACAATTCCGGCTCCGGGAACACAGCGCGACTGTTTTGAATCCTCCTTCCTCATAACAACGCTTAAGAAGAATACGAATGCCATTGATATTGCGGGAAGATGAAGGTTAAAATCCACCAGCGCATGAGTCAATATGGCAACAACCCCCGCCATGGAGGAAAAATAATGCCACAGCAGTTTTTTATTGTCACCGGTGATATAAAACCTTTTAATCCCCTGGGCAAAAAACAGCCACACTATCCATAAAAACATAAAAAGAGGAATCAGCCCCGTTTCCGCTCCAAGGTGAAGATACTCATTGTGCGCAAACCTGGGATTCTTGCCGTACTGCGCCAGCGCTCCATAAACCGGAAAATTGTATTTCAGAAAACCATATTCAAAATTACCCGGTCCCGTTCCGAGGAAAGGGCGTTCTAAAATCATACGAACGCT
>JAUXDE010000045.1 GCA_030618495.1 Clostridia bacterium | reverse complement strand
ATAATTATCATTATATTTTCCGGACTTACAATAAATAGAAATACAGACTGGAAAGATAGATTTACTTTGTGGTCTAAAACTTTACAGATATATCCATATTCAGTGAAGGCTTTAAATAGCCGGGGAAATGTTTATAACAAAAAAGGATTTTATGATAAAGCGATAGCTGATTATAGTAAGGCAATAGAACTATATCCTGAATTCTCACAAGGATATAATAACAGAGGAGTTACTTATGGAAAGAAAAAACTTTATGATAAAGCAATAGCTGATTTTAATAAAGCAATAAAAATAAATCCAGACTACTCTGCTGCATATAGAAACCTGAAAACTGCTTATGAAAAGAAGGATACATATAATGGTGTAATACCGGAATTAAATAATACACTTGAAAAATATCTTAAAATAAAAGAGGAATACTATCATCGTGGAGCTGAATATTATAAAAGAGGCCTTTATGATGAAGCAATAGATGTTTTTTCAAAAGCAATAGAATTAGACCCTGAAGATACAAACGCATACTGTAATCGTGGGATTATGTATGGGGTAAAAAAGTTTTATGAAAAAGCTATATTAGATTTCAATAAGGCTATAGAAATAAAATCTGATAATTCAAAGGCATATAATAACAGAGGGATTACTTACTGGAACATGGGAATTGCCGATAGAGCAATAAGTGATTTAAGTGTGTCAATAGAATTGGATCCCGGGAATGTAGATGCATATTACTTTCGTAGTCTTGCGTACAAAAAACTGGGGAAAGAAAAACTGGCAGCAATAGATGAAGAAAAAGCAAAAGCCCTCCAGAGACAGCAATGAAGAATAAAAGTAGCCTACACATCTAATCCCAATCAGGTGTATTTAAAGCGATGAAAGGCTAGTGTAGTGTTACTACTCTGATATTCGGGGCATACGGATTTCATTTCATATTATGATATCTTTTATAGAACTTGCAACTATCCGCAAAAAGTCACAGCATGCCACTTTACTTAATGCCGATTTCAACCAGTTTGTTATAGTTATCCCTTGCTTCGCCGTAACCGGGGTTAATTTCCAGGGCCTTTCTGAACTCCACGAGAGCTTCCTTATACATCCCCATGTTGCCGTATGCGGAACCCAGCCTGTTGAGGGTTACCGCATTGCCGGGATTCAGTTCAATGGCCTTTTTTAGTTTTACCACCGCTTTCCGGAACTCCCCCTTATAATAACAAGCGAGCCCGAGCCGGTCGTAAATATCCGCGCTGTCCGGCAGGAACCCGGCCGCCTTCTCCAGTTCCTCTATTGCCCTGGCATAATTTTCCTGCTCTATCAACACGGCGCTCACCCCTATCCACGCGCTCTCATAGGTCGGATCCATGCGCGTTATCTTAATGAAACTCTTCATCGCTTTAGTATGGTTCTTCCGTCCATAATACAACAACCCAAGGTTGTAATGGGCATCGGCATTTTCAGGGGCGAACTTAATGGCTTTACCATATGACTCTATCGCTTTATCGCTATTACCCATGCTCTTATAAGCGTTACCCATGTTTATACATGCCTCATAGTAATCCGGCTTATGCTTGAGCGCCGTCTCGCTTGCGAGTACCGCTTTCTCATGCATGTTTATACTGTTATAGCAGACGGAAAGGTTATTATACGCCTCGGGTATGCGCGGATCTATTTGAACGCTCTTTTCGAATGCTCTTATTGCCCCTTCATAATCTTTCTTTTCAAGCTGAACGACACCGAGAGCATAGTGTATACGGGCGTTACCGGGTGATTTTTTCACGGCATAGTTCCACAGGGTATCGTTGCTGTACCACCTGGTATTGTACTTCATCGTCACCATCCCAAGAAATACAAGCAGCAGGATGGCGAGAATTTCGCGCCTTCCCCGCTTCGGGCCGGCTGCGGTCCCGTAACCTTTCGCCACCATGATACCCGCAAGCAGGCAGTACCCGACTGAAGGCAGGTAAAGAAACCTCTCCGCCATTACCGCGCCAAAGGGAATGATATTTGAAACGGGAAAAAGGCCTGCCAGGAACAAACCCAGGGAAAAGAAAACCGGCTTCTGGTTTCGATAACCGCGGATGAACAAAAAGAATATAAAAACCAGAACCGTAACGGAAAGAACCACGGCCAGGTCAGGTGAAGTTGAAAAACTAAAATCATTGTAATCAGTCCTGAGGTTGACAGGGTAAACCAGGAGCTTTATATACGAAACGAACACCCTGGACATCGTCAAAAGCCGCGTCAGCGTTGTCTGTCCGTAAAAGAAACCTTTTCCCGCAGGCGAAAATACGGTCCCCAGGGCAAGAAACCTTACGAAAAAATACACTATTACTACACCTATGTAACCCGCGTAACGCGCGATTCTTTTCTTCAACTCCCTCAAATCCCCTAACCTGAAAAGGTCATACAGTACGATTATTGCCGGCAATATCAATGCCGTTTCCTTGGTTAACAGCGCAAGACCGAACGAAAACAGAGAAACAGCATAGCCATGCTTCATTTTTAATACATTATCCTTGAGAGCGTATGCCATGAACGCAACGAGCAGGAAGAAAACCGCCGCAACCTCCGCGCGGCCCACTATCCCGGCAACGGCTTCAACATGAACGGGATGAACGATGAACAACAACGACACAAAAAGAGCTGAGCGGATATCCTTCCCCAGGATAATCAGCGCCAGGTAGAATATCAGCAGGCCGTTGAGGGTATGAAGGACCAGGTTAAGAATATGGTAACCGAAGGGATTGAGCTTCCATACCGCATAATCCACCGCATAAGAGATGATTACCAGCGGCCTGTACAACGCTGAACTTTCCCCCTTATAACGAGTTCCCTCCCAGTAATCGCTGGAAAAGAACTCCGGGATATTGGCCAGGTCCCTGATAGTTTTATTCTTCTGTATGATGAATACATCATCAAGAACGAAACCGTTTCTGAAGGAATTAGCGAAAACAACGAACGATACGGCAATTATTATGATTACACACGCTTTTCTACTCATTGCCCTTCTTCCCCGCCGCCAGTTCCCTGTCAATATCGTATATCTTCCTGGCATCTTCATAATCCGGTTCTATTTCAAGCGCCGCGGCGAACGCGTCCCTCCCCTCGGCATACAGTCCCCTGTTGTGATATATCGCCCCGTAATTAAAATGCGATTCCGCATAATAATGAATTATCTCGCGGCTGAATAAATCACCGCACAGGGTTGTCTTATACTCATTCCTGTAATTATAACTATCTATTATCCCGCCCATTTCCCTGATTCGTTCATCGGGGACATTCGCCCTTCCTTCCCTTGAGAATTTAAATACAATCCCATATGGAACCCAGTAGTCATAGAATTCCCTCATATAAGGTTCTGTAATGTTGTCTGTATATACCGGGTATGTGTTCATATAATCCTTTATAATACCTTTAATATTTCCTTCTCTATGGTTGTTTAATTTCATAACAAGCTCGGGCCATTTTCTCATTATGCTCTGCGTCCACCAGTAAGGAAGCGGCAATACCACCAATTTCACATCCTGCCTCTTCTTCTCCACCAACTGCATGTACCAGATGGAGTTGCGGGTTTCATCCCTTTTTGTGAAAATAATCGCATTCCTGTCCAGTGTTTTTAAAACGTTCTCTCCATAGTTATACGCATAATAATTATCGCTCTTATCAAGTATTTTAAAGTTTAATATCAAAGTAACAAGGGGAATGATAATAAACAACAACCGGAACTTTTTATTGATACCCGCAATGGCCATTCCTATCCATAACGAAAAAACAATGATTGAAGGGAGATAAAACACCTCGACCATTGCTTTTGAATGCGGATCCATCGGCATGTTTGCCAGAAGCGTAAAACAAGGGCCGGATAACAGGAAAATTATCAGTGAACACACAAAAAATTTCAATTGTTTTTTATACATGAAATACATGCCGGCAATACCCGTTAAAAATCCTGCGATATTAAATTGATTTAAAAGCATGGCGCAGTACCCGCCCAGCTGTTTCAACATTAAACCCGCTGAACGGGGGACACCCTTCACGGCTCCCATTTCCATCATCCCGTAGTCTGACCTCATGATAATACGTATAAATCTGTTTAATGAATCAGGCGCGCCCCAGCACAGGGCCGGCTTCCCGAGAGCCCTGACGTACAGGTACAGGTACATTGAAAGTCCCAGCAGGAATAACGGCAGTATGATTTTCAGGTTACCCAAGGAAAACGTGTTGTTTTTTCCGGACACCAGCGCGAAATATACAAGGGCTATGCCGCATATAAGCATTGTCTGGTGGTTGGTTAAACTCAGGCCGAAAAGAAAAGACAGAAGGTACAGCCATGTAATCCTGTTATTCCAGTTCAGGATAACCAGGATTAATAGCGCCGTAAAGAAAGCATTGAGCGAATATACCTCGGCAACCGTTGATAATGACCACAGTATCCTTGAAAACAACAGGAACATGGCGCCGGCAACGGCGGGAACGACAGAAAAACACAATTTTAAAATTATGAAGTACACAAGAGCCACCGTTAACGCCCCGAAGAACGCGGACATCAGGTTTACCCTGAAAGCCGGGTTCTTAAAAGGGAGAAATGAGAAACATTTCCCTATGATGTTATATAGCGGGTAACCTGAGGGATGGGATACGCCCAGGGTACAGGCGGTGGTAATGAATTCCCCGCTGTCCTGGGTGTAAATCGTGGGACAAAGCGTCCTGGTATACAAACCAAAAGATACCAGGAAAACAGCCGCTCCGATTAAGTAGTTTTTCTTTTTCATCACATTTTACTCAATATTTCTTTGATTTTTTCGACGATCTTATCGGCATCGTTCGATTTGACAATATAATCCGACGCGCCAAGTGAAATACTCTTTTCTATATCCTCGTCTTTGCCCATGACGGACGACATGATGACCTGAATTTCTTTCGTGCTCTCATCCTCCTTCAGCATTTTCAAGGTCTGCCAGCCGTTTAAATCAGGCATCATTATATCAAGCATTATCAAGTCGGGTTTTTGGCTTTTCGCCATTTCTATCGCCTCCCTGCCGTTGGAGGCGGTTATTACTTCAAACCCGTCCAGTTCAAAGTATGCCTTCAACCCCTCTACTATAAACAATTCATCGTCAACTATTAATATTTTGTTCATGTTTTTGCTTCACTTCCCGCGGTCAATATATATTCATTTTTCTTTCATTGAGGATTTTAAACACGCGGGCATAATTTGCCCTGGCATTCAGATTGCCTTGATTCTTTTCAACGGCAATCCTGAACTGGTTAAGCGCTTCGGAATAGTTTTTTTTCTTTTCATAGGCAAGCCCCAGGTTATTGTAAGCTATGTCATTGGCTGGATTAAGTTTTACGGCTCTTCTGCATTCCTTGACGGCATTATTATAAAACCCTATCTTAACATACGCCAGGCCAAGGTTACTGCGGGTTGAACTGTCGTTAGGGTCAGTTACAAGAACATCCTTGAATTTCTTTATAGCTTTTTCGTACCAGCCCTTTTCAGCATACGCTATGGCAAGGTTGTTATGCGCTCTTGCATTATCAGGATTTAATTCAAGCGACCGCTCAAATGATTTAATTGCCCGGTTAATATCGCTTTTCATGTATAAATAACCCAGGCTATTGTGGACACGGTAACTGTTCGGGGCGGTTTCCGCCGTTGCTTTCCAGAAGGAATTTTCGTCTTTCCAGTCAGCATTCCTGCTTATGGTCCTCAGGGAGAAAAATATTATAAGCAGGATAACGAATAACACTCCCGCGCTCCTCTTCGTTTCCTTGTTTCGTATATCAAATACCTTCATACTCAACAATCCGAGCAGTATGCAGAAGCCTACCGCCGGCAGGTAAAGAAACCTCTCGGCAATAGTCACATCCTGCAGGGGGATAATATTACACACGGGAAACAGTGTAACAAAAAACCATATTATAGCAAAGGACGCTGTCCTTGATTTTCTAAACAGTATAACTGTTAATATGAGCAGCAGCAGTAAAATAGCCAGCGAGAAAATAACGGGTGTCTCCAGAAGTGACGAGGAAACGGAGAATACGTAAATGGCGCTTAACCTGACAGGGTAAATCAACAGTTGGATGTAATGCGTCAAGCCCCTTGACATCGTAAGAAACGCGCTGGAAAGACTCCCGCCAATGTACTCGTTCTGGCCGCTCATCCTGCCCAGGACGGAATACCTCAGGTATAAATACCCTCCTGTAACGATGCCGAAAAGCAGGTAATACCTGGCATTGGCAAATACCGTTTTAAAACTTTTCTTATCGGCAGAACAAAAGTCATACAATATTAAAATAACCGGCAGGGTAACCGCCATTTCCTTTGACAGCAGCCCGAAAGCATAGGCTCCCAGGGAAATCAACAAATATTTTATTCTTTTTAAACCTTTAACTTTATGAAACCTGGCATAAGAAATAAGGGCTGTAAGCCAAAACGCTGAGAACATGAGGTTGCTCCTGCCCGCAATCCATGTAACGGACTCCGTCTGGACCGGATGGGACACAAACACCAATGCCGTTACAAGCGAGGCAAGACGATGTTTTACCAATATGTTCATCAGCAGGTAAACAAGTATACCGTTCAGAACGTGGAACAGGATATTTTGAATATGAAACTGTTTCGGATTTAATCCCCACAAACCATAGTCCACGGCAAAAGCCAGCGTTGCCAGGGGCCTGTATATGAAGAAATTACCTTTCGCTGAAAAAGATTTTATTGACGTAAAAAATCTGCCGGGGTTATCAAGGCTTCTGATTGAATCATTTTCCGTTATGAATGCCGTATCATCATACATAAACCCGTTCCGGAACGTATTGGAGTAAATAATAAGGGAAAGAAAAACTATACACACAACGGCAACCCATTTTTTTTCCAGTATTCCGGGGTTCGACACTGCCTGAAGATTTTCTTTTACAACACGCTGCTTTCTTGTCTTTGAAGTTTTTATTCTCCCGCGTTTTCTCCCGCGCCCCCCGGGCCTCCTGGCCTCCGCAGGTTTTCTTGCGGAAACGGTTTTCGGACCCCGTGATTTCAATGCTGATTTTCCGGAAGAAACCGGTTTCTTCGGGTTGCCCCCGGATATTTTTTTTGACTTCTTTTTCCTATTAACTTTTTTCTTTTTTTGCATTATTCGCATCCCTTTAAGATAAAATATGTTATAATAGAAAACCAAAATGAAACTAAAAAATCACTTATTGATTTCACTGCCTCTAAGCGGAGCCGTATACCTGCTGACAAGGTCGGTCTATTCCTCCTTAGCCTGTTTTTGCATGGGAGTATTTATTGACCTGGACCATATCTTTGATTACCTGTTATATTCCAACTTCAAATTCAGCATCCGGGGTTTCTTTGACACCTGTAACGGATACAAGTTGAAAAAATTCTACCTCGTATTGCACTCTTACGAAATCCTTATTCTTTCCTGGGCGCTATATCTTGTTTCAAGGAATAAAATACTGCTTGGTTTTAATATCGGCTACACCGTCCACCTCCTGGTGGACCAGTTTGCCAATTACTCAAAACCGCTTACCTACTTCTTCACCTTCCGTTTACTCAATAAGTTTGAAAATGTATTTGAGGGCAGGAAGTTAAGCCCTGGCTTCAAAAACCTTAAGGTCTGACCCCTAAAATTTATATATATATATGGTGTTACCTATTATATCAACCGGCTCGTATTCCTCCAGCCAGTCAAGCTTCCCGGAACCTTCAATAACGGCTAATTTCAAACGGGCAAGGTAATGCGCGCTCATTGCGTAATAATAACCGGCATCAGGCCTTTCAAGCAGTTCTTTATCGGTTATCGGAACCGTTTTGATACCGTAGCATTTTATGTCTGAAGTACCGTAATACTGCAGTTTTACCTCCGCAATATCATGTTCATCCATGTAGGTTTTTAGTCTCTTGAGGTCCTGCCCCCAATCTATATTCGAATCATCAAGATAATTTATTCCGTTCTTCGCCCCACCGACGAACCCGTTAAAATGGGTAAGGTAATCGGGGAAAATCATGAGGGAAGCCATAAGGTGCCCTGCGCAGAGAAATGCGATAATAGCAGCGCGGACATTCTTTTTTGCGGGAAACAGCCAGGTTTTGTTTTCCCCCGCGACCTTGCCTATAAAGACAAATAGAAACGGGTATGCCGGCAACACCCTCCTCAGTCCGAGATTGCGCGTGTCAAAGAAACTGGAAACGAAAATCAGAATAATCGGTATCAACAACCACATTTCGTTATACAGGTTATGTTTCTGTTTTTTTAAGAGCACCCCGGCAAAAACCACCATAACCAGAGCGGGAATCGTTGTCTTGATAATGAATGCATACACGTAATAATACCACCACGGCTTAAGCGAAAACCTGCCGTTCATGTAGAATTTATAACCTTGCCGCTGGTTATAATATATCATATCCATGCCTTTTTTATACATGCCGAGGGCATTGCCTTTCAGTCCGTAAGCGATGTAGATTATCACAATGGATATAATCAGGATAACCAGGAGCCTTGATAATACAAAGAACGTCCTGTCCGTTAAACCGGGGCTCTTCCCGGCTGGGAACAAGGCTTTTGCCCCGCCGCTGTCAACGAATGTCCTGTAACCGAACAAAAACAGGAATATGCCAAAGAGCATTACCGCGGAAAACTTGGTTGCCAGGGCAAGCCCGGTAAATACGCCCGTCAGGACAAGTTTGGACATGGAAGGTTTTTCAAGATAATTCCACGCCTGGTAACAGGCAATCAACATGAAACAACCCAGCCCCAGGTCCATAACTACCAGCCTTGTATGCGCAAGTATATTGGGACTAAAAACATAGAAGAACAGGGCAAAAAGTCCCGCCTTTATTCCGTAAAGTTTTTTTGTCCAGAGAAAAATGAAATAACCTAATAGCACTCCAAGCAGTACCATGGGGATGCGTCCCAGGAAAATAACTTTTTCGGCGTTGTTTCCTGAGTAATAAAGAAAGAATTTGCCGAATTGATATTGCGAACTGTTTTCCCAGTATTGAGTGTATAAAGGGATTTTTAAATCCAGGAATAACAAAGGAAGCCCTGCAAGTAGTTTTATCAGGGGAGGCTGTTCTTGATTCAACCTGTAATCACCTGTTTTCAGGTAGCTGTAACCTGCAGGCAGGTGAGAAGTTTCATCAAAAGTCATGGATTTCAGGCGCATGCTTAGTACCGCCTGAATAAACATAATAACAAGCAAACAAACTACTATGATTGGAACTATCTTTTTATTTTTAATTATTTCTTTTCCCAATCACTTTATCCAGATAAATTAGTTTTATTTATTCTTTTTGTCCTTCTTGCGCGCCCTCTTCTCCTTCAGGCTCATTTTTGCATCCTTCTTCTTTTCACCACGAAATTTATCTCTGTCATGCGACATAATTCCCTCCTCCGGGCACCCAGCATTGAGATCCCCTGTTATTTTCTTTTTCTTTCAGTAGCAATGGCAAGCTTTTCCACCTTGGACTTTTTAGCAATGTCCATCACCTTCACTACGAAACCGTGCTTTACATCCTTGTCAGCTTTTATTATGAGCAGTTTCTCCTTAAAATGCGGCAGTTTTTCCTTAATTGCCATTTCCAAATTCTTGATACTGACCGGCTCATTATCAAGATACATTTTCTGTTTGCTGTCTATCATGAGTACAAGGTCGTCTTTCAATGGCGGCTGACTGGTTTCGGTCTTGGGCAGGTTCAATTTAATACCCGGCTGTATAACGAAAGAAGAGGACAGCATGAAAAATATCAGGAGCAAAAACACTATATCCGCCATCGGACCTATATCCGGACCGACACTGGCATTCTTCAGCCTTTTTGACCTTCTTAATTTCATTTTTCTCTTGCTCCGTTTTTCTTTTTTCTTTCTCCCATGAGAATAATCATGTTTATCAGTTCCTTGCAGCGTTTCTCTATCTCAAGCACGTGCTTGTCAACCCGCCCGATAAAATAGTGGTACGATACTATTGCCGGAATTGCGATCAACAATCCAGCTGCCGTTGTAATCAGCGCCTGCCCCACACCGATTGCTACCACTGCGGGTGAAGAAACGTTCGCTTTTGCTATTGAGTTAAACGCGCTTATCATGCCAAGCACCGTTCCGGAAAAACCTATCAGCGTGGAAACGCTCGCCATCATTGAAAGCATCGGCAGGAATTTTTCAAGTCTTGGTATTTCATAAAGCGCGGCGGTCTCAAAGGCCTCTTCCATGGCGTTTTTACCCTTTTCATGCTCAACCAATCCCGCTCTCAGCATGGCCGCGACCGGGCCGCTTGTCTTGTCGCACAGGGCAATTGCCCCCTCGGGCATGCCTTTTTCCAGAAACTCCTTTATCCTTACCATCAAACGTTTTTCATCCGTTTCAGCGCGGTAAAACACCATTATCCTGTTAACGATAACCGCAACTATGAGCACGGAACAGACCAGTAACGGGTACATCATTATCCCACCGCGTAAAAAATATTGAAACATTTTCACTCTCCTATTGAATTTTAATTATTTTTCCCACAAGACCGAACCTTTTACCGCCCACGTGCATCAGGGGGTCCGCCTGCCGGACTTTGAATTCCTTGTTCTTGAAATAGTTATCCTCAACGTAAGCGCGCACAACCCTGCCGACAACGGTTATATGGTCACCCGTCCGAAACCTGTCATGCAGCTTACACTCTAAGCGCGCGAAACACTCTCTTATGCCGGGCGATTTCACCTTGACCGATTTCTCCTCGGTAAGGCCTGCCTTTTTGATTTCACTTACTCCCGCAGGCAGGTCTTCCGCGCACTTCCACAGTTTAGCGAGTATTTCCCGCCCCGGTATGTTTACGACAAAGTCCCCTGTTTTTATGATATTTTTTACAGTATGATGTTTCGGTCCCGAAGAAAACCCCACCAACGGCGGCTTCACCGAACACGGCATTACGAAACTGAACGGGGCCGCATTTGATATCCCAACAGTATTAACCGTTGAGATAAGCACAACCGGCCTTGGAGCAAGAATTCTGTACCAGAGATCAAGATTTATATCCATTATTAATATCCCTTCTTAATATTTTATTAATATTTACATCTTTTTTCAAGTAATTTATTAATTTTAGCTTATTAATTTACTTATTAACCTGTTCTTCTGTGCTCCTTAATTTTTCTATAATGCGCTCAAATGATGGGGGATCCTCTAAAAACATTTGCTGCATCTGGCGATAATCGTTTTTAAGTTGGCTCACCTGATTATCACGAGGCACTAATCTTAAAGTGCCCGGCTTTGCTTCATCGTAATGCGCCCAATTAGCCCTGAAAAACAAAGTTTTATGCTCAGACACATGTTTTAGCAACGAAATATTCTCCATGGCTTGTTTGTATATGGGTGAATCTACCATCGCGTATATATCGTAATAATGCCGTGATATTCGCGGTAGGATTTTCTTTTCAAATGGATAATAATATATCATATGCAAAATCGTCGCTTTCTCCCAAAAAGTCCGTTCCGCGTTTAAAACACGAACAGAAGCTCCTTCAATGGCCCGCCCCCTGTAAACGTCCGCGACATATGGGACAATTGTCCTGGTTTCAACCGGCCAATGAGCAGATCGGGCGCCAAATTCAATTTTGACCGAAGATCTTACATAACTATCTGTATCACTTGTTATGGCATGAGGGAAAGTAAATAAAACGGTTTGTCCCTCCGCATCTTCCGGATCCGGTTCTATTTTCCACTCCCCATTGTCGGAAAGAACCTCCGAAATTGCTTGTTTTAAACCGGGAAGAATCATTTTATCAATTTTAGTTCTGCAAATCGATTGCAATTCTTTGAGTCTTTTCTGATTTTCCTTGTTGCTTTTTTCCTTGCCTGGTTCAATATTATGAGTTTTCGACAAGAAAGGCCTTTCTATTGAAATGTCTATGTCTTCCGAAAAACGTTTAATGACTTTATAACACTTTGATAAAGATGTTCCTCCCTTAAAGGTCAAATGCGCCCCTATTTCTGGCAATGAAAAAAGGATTTGCAGTAACCAGCAAACCCAAAAATCCTTTTCAACCAGTTGTGGCATTATATTCAAATCAGCCGCGGCTACTTCAAAATACGCGCGTTTGTCTTTATGCGTTAATAATACGAATTTATTCATCTCCCTCTCACTCCTGTAATAGCCTGAATATCTTTCCTATCCATGCCGGGACATAACGAATATCGCGCATAAGCTGACGCTTATCATCCCTGGTTAATCTCTTTTTAAGTATTCCTGTTATTCTATCATTCATGTGATCTTTTCCTAAATACCGCAAAGCCTGAATAACTAAACCGCTAACCTGCCCGGCAGTTGCCATATTCTTGGGTGTTGTTCTTTTTAAGATAATCTGCCGATTTCTAATCTGAATCGTCCTATTGGCGCCATCTGTAAAAAAAACAATTTTCGCTGGTACTTGTTCAGTTAAGCCAAGAAGATTGGCAGCATACGCCCCCGAAGGTTGAATTCTCAAACTATCCCTTCCAGCCAATGCTTTGGCGATACGCTCATAATTCGCAGGTAACTCTCCCAACACAGGGTGTTTCTCAGGGTAATCATATAGACCACGCGCGAGCCGGCGAATAGTCCCGTAAACTGTTAATCGCTCTAACGCTTTAGCCACAGCCGTACTGTTTCCAATATCAATAAAATGGCTTTTCGAAAAAACAAAACCTCGCCCCTTACCGTATATTCTTTTTCTTATTTTACTCATAATACTCTGCATTATATTCTCCACTTATTGATGTCGCATATAGTATATATTTTTTACGACATATTGTCAAGTCCTTTTTAGTATATAAAGCTCTATTATAAATTTTACTTCTGTTTAAAATGGGCTGAATTATGATGTAAATTGAATTGCGTGTTTTTGTTTTTTTGACGGAGCGTGATTTTGGATTTTATGACATTTTGCAGGAAAATATAATAGTTCTATATTTTTGTTCTATACCCTCAAAACATGATGCCTATTCTAGTGTGGTGAGTCTAACATATCTTTACATATGCTGGAAGTATTTTG
>JAUXDE010000039.1 GCA_030618495.1 Clostridia bacterium | reverse complement strand
CAAAATACTTCCAGCATATGTCAAGATATGTTAGACTCACCACACTAGAAACATGAAAGCGTTGAAGTTCACCTTTAAAGTATTCCCGAATGCGGCATTGTGGGGGCTCCCTTCAGGATATTTATTTTTCCCGCAATAAACTATTGACAAACGTTAATAGATTTACTTTAATACCACTGAAATAATTTAATGGCACAATGTGAGTGCTATAGTGAATAATAGAACAAAGGCGTTCTTGATATCTAGTGGGATACAGGGCGTCTTTTTGTATATGTAGACAGGGAAAGTATTTTATGGATAACAAGCTCTATGAAAAACAGATAAAGGTTCTTACAAAGATAAGTAAGGCAATAACTTCTGAACAGTATTTAGAGGACATACTCCGGCTTATAGTGGTTGCGACAGCCCAGGTCATGGAGTCTAATATATGCTCGATAATGCTCATTGACGAGAAAAAGAAGGAACTCGTTATCAAGGCGACCCAGAGTATTAGCGAGGCGTATAACAAGAAGCTTCCGCTGAAGCTTGGAGAGGGTATAACGGGGAAGGTCATAAAGAACAGGAAGCCGATAGCTTTAAAGAACATAATTAAGAGCAAGGAATACAAGTACAAGGAAATAGCCAGGAAGGAAGGTTTGTCTTCTCTGTTATGTGTGCCGCTCAAAGTAAAAAACAGGGTCATCGGTGTGATAAACTGTTATACGTCCGGGCCGCATGATTTTACGGTCACGGAAAAAAATGTCCTGACCTCGATAGCCAACCAGGCGGCTGTGGCTATTGAAAATACTGAGCTGATGGTTAAAACAAGAGTGATTCAGGAAGAGCTTGAAGCCAGGAAGAGGATTGAAAGAGCAAAGGGTATACTGATGAAGGATGAAGGTTTAAGCGAGGAAGCGGCATATCTTAGGATACAGAAATATTCAATGGACAACCGCAAGACAATGCGGGAGGTGGCTGAGGCGATTGTCTTATCTTACGATATGAGGAAAAAACCAAGTAAATAAAAGGAGGGATTAGATATGTCAAGCGCAAATGTAAAGAAATTCATGGAAGGAATAATAAAGAAGAATCCCGGAGAGCCCGAGTTTCACCAGGCGGTCCTGGAAGTGGCAGAATCCGTAATGCCCTTCGTGGAAAAGAACAGGAAATACCTTGATTTTAAAATCCTGGAGAGAATAGCGGAACCTGAAAGAGTAATTATGTTCCGTGTTCCATGGCTTGATGACAGGGGTGAGGTCCAGATTAACCGTGGTTTCCGCATTGAAATGAACAGCGCCATAGGCCCGTACAAGGGAGGGCTTCGTTTGCACCCGACAGTTTATCTGGGTATACTGAAATTTCTGGCTTTTGAGCAGGTGTTTAAGAACAGCCTTACCACCCTTCCCATGGGTGGAGGCAAGGGCGGTGCCGATTTTGACCCCAAGGGTAAGACAGACAACGAGGTAATGAAGTTCTGCCAGAGTTTCATGACGGAACTTTCCAGGCACATCGGACCCGATACAGATATCCCTGCAGGTGACATCGGTGTCGGCGGCCGGGAAATCGGATTTATGTTCGGCCAGTACAGGAGGCTTAAAAATGAGTTTACCGGGATACTTACCGGGAAAGGCCTTAACTGGGGAGGAAGCCTGATCAGGTCGGAAGCAACCGGTTACGGGTGCGTGTACCTGGTTGATGCGATGTTAAAGGAAAAGAAGCAGTCTCTTAAAGGGAAAGTATGTACGGTTTCCGGTTCGGGTAACGTTGCGCAGTACACCATTGAAAAGGTGAACCAGCTGGGCGGGAAGTGCGTTACGCTCTCGGATTCAAACGGCACGGTGTATGACGAGAAGGGAATAGATGAAAAGAAACTGGCGTTCGTCATGGAGCTTAAGAACGTGAAACGCGGACGCATCAAGGAATATGCCGAGAAATATAATTGCAAGTTCTTTGAAGGGAAGAGGCCCTGGGATATTAAATGCGATATCGCCTTTCCATCTGCTACCCAGAATGAAATAAGCGGGGACGATGCAGAAGCTCTGGTTAAAAACGGATGCGCGGCTGTCGGGGAAGGCGCAAACATGCCTACGACTCCGGAAGGCGTCAAGGTATTTCATGACGCTAAAATTTGCTTTGCCCCGGGCAAGGCAGCCAATGCCGGCGGTGTTGCAACTTCCGGACTTGAGATGTCACAGAACAGCCAGAGGATGTCCTGGTCCCGCGAGGAAGTGGATAACAAGCTGCATGATATCATGCTTGCCATTCACGATACATGCGCAAAGTACGGCAAGGAAGGTGATTGGATAGATTACGTAAAAGGCGCAAATATCGGTGGATTCGTGAAGGTTGCCGATGCCATGCTGGACCAGGGACTGGTTTAAGATTACAAGTTAACTTTTCCCGGGAAGAGAAGCATGTGTTGTGTAAGTTAAAAGATATGGGTAAACCATGAAACATTTTTTTGATAGGTCTTAAAGAGTATTAGGCACCCCTGCAAAACAGGGGTGCCTTTTCCTTTGATATAAGGAGAGTTTAGATTATGCAGGCTGTATTGGCTTTAGAGGACGGGACTATATTTAAAGGCAGGTCTTTCGGTGTTTCCGGGGAAAGGATCGGTGAGGTTGTATTCAACACCGCTATGACCGGATACCAAGAGATACTCACTGACCCTTCGTATAAGGGGCAGATGGTCTGCATGACCTATTCTCTTATAGGCAATTACGGTTTAAACGACGAAGATATTGAATCAAGGAAGTCCTGGCTTGAATGTTTTATCGTGAAGGAATGCAGTAAAATTTACAGCAACTGGCGGGGACAACAGACTCTTTCGGGGTATTTGAAGAAGAACGGTATCATGGGTATTGAAGCCATCGACACAAGGGCGCTTACCAGGCATATAAGGCTTGGAGGAGCGATGAAAGCAGTGGTTTCAACGAAGGATTTTAACAGGAAGAGCCTGGTCAGGAAAGCCGTGGATTCCCCTCCACTGGTAGGGCGTGACCTTGTAAAGGAAGTGACGTCAAAAAAAAGTTATAAATGGAACAGCGCGGGAAAATACAAGGTAGTTGTAATTGACTGCGGGGTGAAGTATAATATTTTAAGAAAACTTGCCGGGCTTGACTGCTGTGTCAGTGTGGTCCCCGCAAAAACATCCGCGGAAGCGATCCTCAAGTATAAGCCGGATGGCGTTCTGGTGTCAAATGGCCCCGGTGATCCTGCCGCGATAAATTATACCATAAAGACAGTCGGGGAGTTGTTGGGTAAACTGCCGATTTTTGGTATATGCCTCGGTCACCAGATAATAGGCCTTGCCCTTGGCGGTAAGACTTATAAGCTTAAATTCGGCCATCACGGAGCCAATCATCCTGTTAAGGATATTACGAGCAATAGAATTTCAATTACTTCCCAGAACCATGGTTTTTGTGTCAATATTAAATCACTCAAAAACAAGGGTGTTGAACTAACGCATTCAAATCTTAACGATAACACTGTTGAGGGAATCAGGTGCAGGAAACTGAACGTTTACTCGGTTCAGTTCCATCCTGAGGCGTCCCCGGGCCCAAGGGACGCTGAATACTTGTTTGAAGAATTCATAAAAAAAATAAAAAGGAATCGTAGTTAATGATGTTCATGATTTGTTTAACTGGAATTTACCATGCCAAAGAGAACTGATATTAAGAAAATACTTCTGATAGGCTCGGGTCCAATCGTTATCGGGCAGGCGTGCGAGTTTGATTATTCGGGCACCCAGGCATGCAAAGTGCTGAGGGAGGAAGGGTACAAGGTAATCCTGGTTAACAGCAATCCTGCCACTATCATGACTGACCCCATGATAGCCGACAGGACGTATATTGAACCTATAACTGTCGAAGTAATTGAGGAAATAATCGCTAAGGAAAGACCGGATGCATTACTGCCGACACTTGGCGGACAGACAGCTCTTAATGTTACCACGCAGTTATGCAGGAAGGGGATTGTTAAAAAGTACAATGTCCAGGTAATAGGGGCAAGCAGGAAGGCAATTAAAAAAGCCGAGGACAGGGAACAGTTCAAAAGGGCAATGAAAAAAATAGGGCTTGACTTGCCGGAAAGCGGAAACGCTCACAATATTAAGGAAGCTCTTGAGATTATTGAAGTGATAGGTTTTCCTGCGATTATAAGGCCAAGTTTCACGCTGGGAGGTACGGGCGGCGCAGTGGCTTACAACCTCGAGGAGTTCAAAAAATTAGCTTCATACGCGCTTAAGACAAGCATGATAAGCGAAATTCTTATAGAAGAATCAATAATGGGCTGGAAGGAATATGAACTTGAGGTGATGAAGGATTCAAAGGACAACGTGGTAATAATTTGTTCCATCGAGAACCTGGACCCCATGGGCGTGCATACGGGTGACAGTATCACTGTCGCGCCGGCGCAGACGCTTACCGATAAGGAATACCAGAATATGCGGGACGCCGCCATTGCCGTTATGAGGGAGATAGGCGTTGATACCGGGGGTTCAAACGTACAGTTTGCGGTAAACCCGAAAGACGGGCGGATGGTGATAATAGAAATGAACCCGAGGGTATCAAGAAGCTCAGCCCTTGCTTCAAAGGCAACGGGTTTTCCTATAGCGAAAATAGCCGCAAAACTTGCCGTTGGTTACACCCTGGATGAGATTCCCAACGATATTACCAGAAAGACACCTGCGTGTTTTGAACCAACTATAGATTACTGTGTTGTCAAGGTGCCCCGTTTTACTTTTGAGAAATTCAAAGGTGCTAAAGATATTCTTAACATTTCAATGAAATCGGTGGGTGAAACCATGGCAATAGGCAGGACCTTCAAGGAATCCCTGCAGAAGGCTTTGAGGTCACTGGAAACCGGAGTGAATGGACTGGATGATATCGGGGTAACTGCGGAGGAACTTACAGGCGAGGAGATCCGGAATAAGCTGAGGGTAGCTAATTCAGAGAGGATATTTTATATAAGGTATGCAATACTTGCGGGAATCGGGATTAATGAAATCCATGAACTTTCCATGATAGACAAATGGTTCCTTAGTAACATTAAAGATATAATAGATCTTGAATTAAAGATTAAGAAATATCGCGATAAACCGGGAAAAAGCATTCCGGAAAGTTTGTTGCGCGAAGCAAAGGAGTATGGTTTTTCTGACAGGCAGCTGGGAAAGATGCTCAACATGGATGAGTTTGGGGTGCGAAAACTCCGCCTGTCAAGAGGGATTAAGGCGATTTACAAGGTTGTTGACACCTGCGGGGCTGAATTTGAAGCGTACACACCTTATTATTACTCTACCTATGAAAAATAATTGTCCGGAAGGTAAACTTTAAAATGTGCGGTATAGTGGGAATCATCGGTAATGACAATGCCGGCTACAAGGTTCTTCAGGGTTTGAAGGACCTTGAATACAGAGGTTATGATTCGGCAGGAATTGCAACGATTCATAATGACAGGCTTGGCGTAAAGAAGTCTGTTGGAAAAATTTCTGTTATGGAAGATGGTTTCCTGAAAAAACCGTTAGAAGGCAGGATAGGCATAGGCCATACCCGCTGGGCGACTCATGGCGTGCCTTCAATTAGCAATGCGCATCCCCACCTTGACTGTTCCGGCAGGATAGCCGTGGTTCATAACGGTATTATTGAGAATTTTGTTTCAATTCAGAAGCTGCTTATCAAGGAAGGGCACAAATTCGTATCCGAGTCGGACACCGAAGTCCTGGCGCACTTAATTGAAAAGTTTTATAAAGGGAATATCGAGAGAGCGGTTAAGGAAGCGTTGATGCTCGTAAAGGGGACTTACGCGATTGCGGTTATATGCGCCCAGGAACCCGGGAAACTTATCATAGCAAGACATCAGAGCCCGCTTGTAATGGGAGTGGTTAAGAAAGGCAGTTATATAATCGCTTCCGACATCACACCCATCAGCAAGCTGACGAAAAGGGTTATTTACCTTTCCGATAACGAAATGGCTGTCTTGAGCATGAAGGATTATCATATAGTAAAAATCAGCGATTTAAGCAGGAACCTGGTGAAGAACATTGAACGCATAGACTGGGAGCTTGGGGACAGTGAGAAGGGCAAGTACAAGCATTTCATGCTCAAGGAAATAAATGAACAGCCGGATATAGTCAAAAATATAATCTTCAGCCATGTTATCAAGAAAAAAGGTATGATTAAGTTCGGCGGTCTTGAATCCACGTGGAGGACGGACAACAAGAAAGAGCAGGGCAAGACAGGCATGGATTATCTTCTCAATGTCTCAAGGATAATTATCCTCGGCTGCGGTACTTCATGGCATTCAGGTCTTATAGGAGAGTACATCATTGAAAACCTGGTAGGGCTTCCCGTGGAGGTTGAGTATGCTTCGGAGGCGCGGTACCGCAATCTTTGCATTAACAAAAACGATATGGTGCTGGCTATAAGCCAGTCGGGTGAGACGGCGGACACGCTGATGGCCATTAAAGAGGCAAAAAAGAAAGGGGCGGTAACTTTCGGACTGGTAAATGTGGTCGGTTCCTCTATCGCAAGGGAGGTGAGCGGTGGTATTTACCTGCATGCCGGCCCCGAAATAGGCGTTGCCTCGACCAAGGCTTTTACGGGTCAGACTATCATATTAGCCCTCATGGCTGTTTTACTTGGAAGGCACAAAGGTAAAATTTCACTGGAAAGAGGGAAAAAGATTATTAAGAGCCTTGAAAAAGTTCCGGTTCAAATGAAAAACATAATAGATAATGACAATTCAATTAAACTTCTGGCTAAGAGGCTTGCAAAATATAATAATTTCCTTTACCTCGGCAGGGCTTACAACTTTCCCGTGGCGCTGGAAGGAGCGTTAAAACTGAAGGAAATATCCTATATACATTCTGAAGGATACCCTGCCGCTGAAATGAAACACGGACCGATAGCGCTGATAGACAAAAACATGCCCGTGGTTGTCATAGCAACCGACACTGAGGATGAAATATACGAGAAAATCATATCCAATATCAGGGAAATAAAATCAAGGAGAGGCATAGTGATTGCCGTTGCCTCCGAGGGGAACAGGAAAATCAGGAACATAGTTGATGAAACCATCTACATACCCAGGACCGATGATTTCCTGGTGCCGATTCTAAGCGTAATCCCTCTGCAGCTGCTTGCTTATCATATAGCAGTGAAGAAAGGATGCAGTGTCGACAAGCCCCGTAACCTGGCAAAGAGCGTTACGGTGGAATAGGGAGCTTTATGAAAGAAGGACCTAAAGAACATTGCGGTGTTTTCGGCATTTTTAACCACAAGAATGCCGCGGAGCTTACATACCTTGCGATATATTCACTACAGCACAGAGGGCAGGAAAGCGCGGGTATTGCCGTTTCAGACGGGTACCGGACAGACGTTATCAAGGATATGGGGCTGGTTTCTGATGTGTTTGACGGGGAAGTTCTTGCCAGGCTTTCAGGGAAAAACGCCATAGGGCATGTCCGCTATTCAACGACGGGTTCTTCAGATGTCAAAAACGCGCAGCCTTTCTTTGTTGAATATTTTGGCGGTTCGATTGCCATCGCTCACAACGGGAATTTCGTTAATACCCATAATTTGCGTAACAAGCTGGAAGTTTCAGGGTCAATATTCCAGACAACTATTGATACCGAGCTTATAGCGCACCTCATAGCAAAATCAAAAGAAAAAAAATTTAAAGATAAGATTGTAAATTCTCTTTCAAAGGTGAAGGGGGCTTATGCCGTTGTGCTTCTCAATGAGGATAAACTTATTGCCGCGAAGGACCCCAACGGATTCAGGCCCCTGTGTCTCGGAAAGGTTGATAATAAATACTGTGTTGCCTCGGAATCCTGCGCGTTTGACCTTATAAAGGGACAGTATATAAGGGAAATCGAGCCCGGAGAGATATTGATAATCGATAAAAATGGCGTTGAATCGATTAAACCCTTCACTGAAACAAAAAGTTCCTTCTGTATATTTGAATTCATCTATTTCTCCCGGCCGGACAGCAGTATTTTCGGTGGAAGCGTATACGATACAAGAGTGAAACTCGGGAAACAGCTTGCCAGGGAGTGTCCCGCAAAAGCGGATTACGTTATTCCCGTTCCGGATTCAGGCAACTATGCCGCCATGGGGTATGCCGTGGAATCCGGGATACCGTTTGAGATGGGTATAGTAAGGAATCACTATATCGGCAGGACTTTTATCCAGCCCATTCAGCGCCAGCGTGATGCGGAAGTACGTATAAAACTGAATCCCATAAAGGAAGTATTTAAAGGGAAAAGAGTGATTATAATCGAGGATTCAATAGTAAGGGGAACCACGAGCAGGGCAAGAGTGAAGACCCTGCGCGATGCGGGAGCAAAGGAAATACACTTGAGGGTAAGCTGTCCGCCGCATAAGTACCCGTGTTTTTACGGTATAGACTTCCCGTCAAAAAAGGAACTGATAGCTTCTTCAAATACCGTTGAAGAAATAAGAGAATACCTCGGCCTGGACAGCCTGGGATACTTAAGCATTGAGGGCATGTTAAAAGCCATGCCTCTGCCTGCAAGCGCGTTCTGTACCGCATGTTTTAACGGCAAGTATCCTGTCCCCGTTAAGGATGCGGTTAGAAACGGCGTTCTTGATAAGAAAAGACTGGAGAAAACGAAGAAGGGAAAGAATCAGGGGGCATTAAGGGAGTCGCTATGACAAAATACATTTTTGTTACAGGGGGCGTTATTTCTTCTCTCGGGAAGGGTATTACTGCCGCTTCAATAGGCAGTTTGCTTAAAAGTTCAGGTTTGAAAGTGAATATCATTAAGATAGACCCCTACCTGAATATTGACCCGGGCACCATGAGCCCTTTCCAGCACGGTGAGGTTTACGTGACAGATGACGGGGCGGAGACGGATCTTGACCTGGGATACTATGAGAGGTTCCTGGACATGAATTTAAGCCAGGATAATAATATTACAAGCGGCAGTATTTACCATTCCGTAATATCAAAGGAAAGAAAAGGTGAATACCTGGGTAAAACAGTTCAGGTTGTTCCTCATATTACCAACGAGATAAAGTCGAGAATGTTGAAACTTTCCAGTGGAGATAATATTGTAATAGTGGAGGTTGGGGGGACAACCGGTGACATTGAGGGGATGCCGTTTTTAGAGGCAATAAGGCAGTTCAGGCAGGAAATAGGCGCCTACAACGTATGCCATATTCATGTTACCCTGGTTCCTTATATCAGGGCGGCGGATGAAATGAAAACGAAGCCGACACAGCAAAGCGTGGCGAAGTTAAGGGAAATAGGATTACAGCCCGATATAATCGTATGCCGCACGGAAAAATCCCTTAACATGGAATTAAAAAATAAAATAGCCATGTTCTGCGCGGTGGAACCCGAAGCGGTTATTGAAGAAAAAGACGTGGAAATAAGCATCTATGAAGTGCCTATAGAATTCTATAATGAGAAGCTGGAACTGCTTGTCTTAAAAAAACTTAAGATGAAGGGCGTCAGGAGTAATGTTGATGCCTGGAAGGAAATAGTAGACAGGATTACGGGCGCAAGGGAAACCGTAACGATTGCAATTGCGGGAAAGTACACTCAACTCAGGGACGCATATAAAAGTATCTGGGAGGCAATAACCCACGCCGGTTTTGAGAACAGGGCTGTTGTCAGGATAAAACATGTTGACGTTGAAAAAAGGAATCTCTTAAAAGAACTAAAAGACGTTGACGGAATACTCATCCCCGGCGGGTTTGGCCTGAGGGGCATTGAAGGCAAGATAAAAGTTGCGGGTTACGCAAGGGAAAATAAAATCCCGTTCTTCGGGCTGTGCCTGGGTTTGCACTGCGCAGTGATTAGCTTTGCTAGGGATGTGTGTGACATGAAGGGGGCGAACAGCACCGAGTTTAACTCCAGGACAAAATACCCGGTGATAGATTTACTGCGTGAACAGAAAAGCGTCACTGAAAAGGGCGGAACGATGCGGTTGGGGTCCTGTCAGTGTAAAGTAAGCAGGAATACCCGCGCTTATTCGGCGTATAGGAAAACGGTTGTTTCCGAAAGACACCGGCATCGTTTTGAACTAAACAATAAGTTCCGCAGGAAACTGGAATCAAAAGGACTGGTGATGAGCGGGATATATAAAAAAAAGAACCTCGTGGAAATAATAGAATTGAAAAATCACCCGTGGTACGTTGCGGTTCAGTCCCACCCCGAATTCAAATCAAGGCCCAACAGGGCCCACCCTCTTTTCAGGGAGTTCATCAGAGCGGCAATGAAGTTTAAAAATACTAAAACATTGAATTAATGTCCTTAAATATTTATAATACTATAAGAAAATACTAAGAATATTAAGTAGTTGAAGTAAAGAAAAAGAAAGGGTAGCATAATGGACTGGTTCAAGATGGGTTATACTCTTCTTGGTGGGCTTGGATTGTTCTTCTACGGAATTTCCCAGTTCTCTGAAAGCCTGTCGGCAATGGGGAGTAATGTTATAAAGCGCGCTATCAGCAAGGTAACGGATAACCGCGTGCTGGCGGTCATTACGGGATTGACAATAACCTCTATCGTTCAGTCAAGTTCCGTTACGACAATTATGACGGTTAGTTTCGTAAATGCCGGCTTGATGACCCTTTACCAGGCAATCGGAGTAATATTCGGCGCCAATATCGGTACGACAATCACCGGCTGGATTATAGCGATTAATATCGGCAAGTACGGGCTTGCCCTGGTAGGACTGGGAGTATTTCCCATGCTGTTTGGAAAGAATGTCCTGTGGAAAACAATCGGAAGATGTGTCTTTGCCCTTGGTCTTGTTTTCTTCGGCCTTGAAAATATGAGCCTTGCTTTCAGCCCGTTAAGGACGAATGAAACATTCCTATCGTATTTGACCGTTTTTTCAGGTAATACAGTGTGGAGTTTGATTGCCTGTATAGGTATGGGATGCCTATTAACGATAATAGTCCAGTCAAGTTCTGCGATGATAGGTATTACGATTGGCATGGCAGCTATGGGTATACTGGAGTTCCAGACAGCTGCGGGGCTGGTCTTCGGTGAAAACATCGGTACGACCATAAAGGCCCTGCTTGCCAGCGCGGGAGGAACAACAGCGGCAAAACGCGCGGCGCGCGCGCATACGTGTTTTAATGTTTCGGGTGTAATACTGATAATTATATTGTTCAAGTCATACATTCATTTTATTGACTGGCTTATTCCGGGAGATGCGAACTATATGCTTGCGAACGGCACAAAACCGCTCATTGGCGCTCATATTGCCGCCACGCACACGGTGTTTAATGTTACCATCACGCTCGTGTTTCTGCCGTTCCTACAGTACCTGGCGAGGTTCGTTACATGGATTACTCCCGAACCAAAACAAAAGGAGATAAGCAAGTTAAAATTCATCGGGGACGTAAAGAGCATGACTCCTGAACTTGCAATTGCCCAGGTGAAACAGGAAATACTAAAGATGTATCAGATAGTAAACAAGACAATTGATTTGACAAAGGAATATCTGATATCTGATTCGCCGGATGATAAGGTTGCCGAGGAAGTATACAGGCATGAAAAAATTACCGATAATATCCAAAAGGAAATTACATTATTTCTGCATAAGGTAATAGAGGTGTCCCTCTCTCCGGGACAGACTTTAATGGTGAACGGTTTGATGAGGACCAGCGATGAATTGGAAAGCGTTGGGGATTACTGTGAATCGCTGGTGGATTACAAGAAGAGGTTATATGAAATAATAGAGAAGTTCACTCCGGAAAGCATGGAAATGCTGTCTAAGTATTTGGATGATGTCCATGCGTTTTACAGGGAATCCATTACTGCTATTGACAGTTCTGGTTTTGACTTGAAAAAACATCGTGATTGGTATGGTGAACTCGGCAAAGAGGCAAACAGGATACGTGAAGTTTACTTGAGGCATATCAAGGAAGGTAAGTATAACCCGCTGAGCGGACTCACTTTCAGTGATATTATGGTTGCGCTTCGAAGGGTAAAAAACCATTCGCTTAATATTGCAGAGGCTTTAACCAAGGAAATAGTCCTGCACTGATTAGATTACAAATGAGGCATTAATGAACTGGTTTAAAATGTTGTACACTCTTTTTGGGGGACTGGGATTGTTTGTTTTCGGGATTACCAGTTTTTCGGAGAGCCTGCAGTCCATGGGAAGTAATATTATTAAGAAAGCTATCAAGCTTGCAACGGACAAGCCGATACTTGCCGTTCTTACGGGCCTGACGATAACTTCAATCATCCAGTCAAGTTCGGTTACAACTGTCATGCTTGTGAGTTTTGTAAACGCGGGGCTGATGTCGCTTACACAGGCAATAGGCGCGATTCTTGGCGCTAATATAGGGACGACCATTACCGGCTGGATTATTGCGATTAATGTCGGCAAATATGGACTCCTCCTGATAGCTCTTGGTATCTTTCCCATGATTTTTGCGAGGAGTAACCGCTGGAAAACCATTGGCAAATGTATCTTTTCACTGGGCCTGATTTTCTTCGGGCTTGAACTCATGGGTATGGCTTTCAAGCCATTAAGAAATAATGATTCTTTTTTAAAATACCTGGTCATATTCTCGGCGGATAACATACCGAGTGTTCTTGCCTGTGTCATGATTGGCTGCGGTTTAACCATGATAATCCAGTCAAGTTCGGCAATGCTTGGTATTACTATTTCCCTGGCCGTAACCGGAATCATCAGTTTCCAGACCGCCGTAGCGCTGGTGCTTGGAGAGAATATAGGCACTACAATTACGGCGTTACTTGCCAGTATTAATACGAATACCGCGGGAAGGCGCGCGGCCCGCGCTCATGCATGTTTCAATGTCCTTGGAGTGTTTACCATGGTTTTGATATTCAGGTTTTATATCCCCTTTATTGAATGGTTGATAGGGGGCGCGGCGGATTATACTCTTGCCAATGGCAGTAAACCGAATATTGCAGCCCATATTGCCGCAAGCCATACGGTGTTTAATGTGAGCGCCACAATACTTTTCCTGCCTTTCGTGAAGCACCTGGCGAAATTCGTGACATGGATTACGCCCGAGCCTGAACAAAAGGAAATAAATAAACTGAAATTTATCGGTGAAGTTGACAACATGTCTCCCGAACTTGCGATTATAGAGGCAAAACAGGAGATGTTTAAGATGTCTAAAATCGTTGACAAGACCCTGATGTTGACAAGGGAATATATGACTGAAGATAAGCCGGATAACAAAAAAGCGGATGAAGTGAAAAAGCATGAAGGAATAACGGATAACATCCAGAAGGAGATAACGCTCTTCCTGCACAAGGTAATGGAAGCATCCCTCAATCCGGAACAGACAAAAATGGTAAATACGGTACTGAGGACAAGCGATGAACTTGAGAGTGTCGGGGATTATTGTGAATCACTTATTGATTACAGGAAGAGGTTGTTTGAAATTATTGACAAATTCACCCCGGAGAGTATAATGATTTTATCGGAGTATCTTGAGGATGTCCATGCGTTTTACAGGGAATCCTTGACGGTTCTTGATAATCCTGGATTTAGTCTCAAAAAACACAGGAGCCGGTATAGTGAACTCGGTAATAAAGCAGATAAGATACGTGAAATCCATTTAGAGCATATCAAAAATGGCAAGTACGACCCGTTGAGCGGGCTGACGTTCAGTGATATCATGGTTGCGCTTCGAAGGATAAAGAACCATTCACTGAACATAGCCGAGGCGCTTACCGGGGGAAAGGCATTGAACTAACATGAAACTTAACGCGCAGGCAGAAAAACTTAACGAGAGGATAAAGGAGTTAAACCCGGCTCTTTATGAAATCCTTTCCGACAAGGGCAGGGCGATATTTTTCCCGAAGGAGGGCATTCTATCGCAGTCCGCGGAAGCAAAAGGCAAGGAGATAAACGCGACTATCGGCATTGCGCTTGAAGAAGACGGCAAGCCGATGTGCCTGGCCAACCTGTCGGAGAGAATAAATATTGAAAAGGAAAAGGTATTTCCTTATGCCCCGAGTTACGGCAGGCCCGACATAAGAAAAGCGTGGAAGGAAATGATTGTGACGAAAAACCCTTCCCTGAAAAAAGCTTCCCTCAGCCTGCCGGTGGTAACGAATGCCCTTACTCACGGGCTGAGTCTCTGCGGTTATCTTTTTGGCAACCCGGGAGAGAAGATAATATTGCCCGATCTTTTCTGGGGGAATTACCGGCTTATATTCTCTAACGGCTGCGGTATGGAACTTGACGGGTTTATGACCTTCACCGACAGGGGCGGATTTAATGTTGACGGCTTGAAAGAA